>DGWL01000046.1:4233-7242 GCA_002396125.1 Porphyromonadaceae bacterium UBA4259 | reverse complement strand
AACATGGTGGAATTAGCTCAGCTGGTTAGAGCGTCGGATTGTGGTTCCGAAGGTCGTGGGTTCGAACCCCATATTCCACCCAAGTGGTATAAAAAGAGGGAAACACCCGGGTAGATGTTATTCTACTCGGGTGTTTTTTTGCTTGTAAATCAATTACCTGGTGTACTTGAGGATTGCGTCGCGCCAAATCAGGTAGCCCGGTCCCAGCAGGTGTAGGCCATCATTGGTGAGGTCTTCGCGCAGCTTGCCGTTCTTGTCAACGAAGAGTGGGTAGAGGTTAATCCAAGTGACGCCCTGTCGCTTGGCAACCTGTTCCATGGCTCGATTCCCGTCGATAACCACTTGCTCACGCCCCTTGAGTAGCTTCCACATTTGCACATCGGTGTTGAAAGGAAGCATCGACTGCAGATAAATTTTGGTGCGTGGACTGCGCTGCTTAATCAAGACGATAAGCTTCTCCATGGCGCGGCCAATGCTGTCGCCGTCAACACCGTGAGAAACATCGTTCACTCCGCTCAGGATGAAGATTTTGCGGGGCTTGCCCTTGAGGATTGGTTCCATGCGCTCATAGAGTCCCTGCACAATGTCGCCAATGATGCCACGGTTCTTGACGTGCGGATTGCGCAACAGTTCGTTCCACTCGGCACCGTCGGTAAGGCTGTTGCCCAGCATGATGATGTCGCGGCGGTGCACCGGCAGGTCGTCGAAGTGCGTTGCCCGTCTCACGTAGTACTTGTCCTGATTGGCGGTTCGCTCGGGCGGCTGTGCTTGCAATGCTGAAATAGCAGTGATAGCGACAAGTAAAGATAATAAAAATCGTTTCATGATTCTTTAAAGGAATTAAAGAAGTGGTTCAATAATTACTCATTAATGCCACGATAGGCCTCACATGCGCGCTTCACGCTGCCGTGCAGCAGTAGCAGTCGCTTAGCCTCATCGTAGCTAAGGCCCAGTTCTTCAACCACCATGCGGGTGCCGCGGTCAACGAGTTTTTTGTTGGTGAGCTGCATGTTCACCATCTTGTTGCCCTTCACGCGGCCCATTTGAATCATCACGCTGGTTGAAATCATGTTGCAGATGAGTTTTTGGCCGGTGCCGCTCTTCATGCGGCTGCTGCCGGTCACATACTCGGGTCCCACAATCATCTCGATAGGAATCTCGGCGGCCTCGCTCACGGGCGCGTCGGGATTGCTGGTGATGGCTGCCGTGAGGCATCCGTGTTCACGTGCGTCGCGCAGAGCGCCTATCACATAGGGGGTGGTGCCGCTGGCGGCTATGCCTATCACGGTGTCGTTGCTATTGACATTATATTGTTGCAGGTCTTTCCAGCCTTGTGCCTCATCGTCCTCGGCATTTTCGACGGCGTTGCGCAAGGCATAGTCGCCACCGGCGATGAGCCCGATTATCCATCCCGGATCCATGCCGAAGGTGGGTGGAATTTCGCTCGCGTCGAGCACTCCCAGCCTGCCACTGGTGCCAGCTCCCATGTAGAAGATGCGTCCGCCGCGTTTCATGCGCTCCACGATGCCTGTGACAAGCCGCTCGATTTGCGGAATTGCTTTTTGCACCGCGTCGGCCACCTTGTGGTCTTCCTGGTTAATCTCGGTGAGCAACTCGTGCACACTCTTCTTCTCAAGGTCGTTGTAGAGAGATGGCTGTTCGCTTATTTTAATAAAAGCCATGGTTAAATAGGTGTTTAGTTTTGAGTTATCAGTTGTCAGTTATCAGTATTCAGTATTTAGTTGTCGGTACTCGTTTTTCAACTTTAATTGTGACCGACAACCGATAACTGACAACCGAGAATTAGTTGGAATGATACTTGATAAGCCCCTCCATTGGCGCTTGAATGATGTTGCCAATGGTAATGCCCAGGCTTGTGGCAGCCTCGGTGAGGACATCCTTTTGCAATAAGGCAATTGAACCCACAAAGTTGCAAGGCAACTCCTTGTAGCCCGGATAGCTTGCCACGTTGCGCTTAAAGAAGTCGGTAAACGAGCGCAGCACTAGCGCGTGAATTGACGGCTCGGCGATGTTGCGCTGCAGGAATGGGGCAAACTGTGCCAGGAAGCGGTTGGCGGCGGGCTTGCGATAAACACGGTCGATGATGGTGTTGCGGTCAAGGTCATACTCCTTGAGGAACTTCTCGCACAAGTGCTCGGGGAGTTGCTTTTTGAGCACATCGCCCACAAGCAGCTTGCCAAGCACGGCACCGCTGCCCTCATCGCCCAGGATGTAGCCAAGTGGCGACACGTTGGCCACAACTTTCTCGCCGTCGTAGTAGCAGCTGTTGCTGCCGGTTCCCAAGATGCAAGCGATTCCCGGCTCGTGCTGGCACAGGGCTCGTGCCGCAGCCAGCAAGTCGCTATCAACCTCAATCTTTGTCACTTGAGGCATGTTTCGCTTGAGGGCGTTGATTACCTGATTCTTAATCTCGTCGCTAATGATGCCGGCGCCGTAGTAGTAAATCTCGTCCACTTCATAGCCTCTGAGGTTGGGCATGAGTTCGGTCATGATGCACTCGGCCATCTCTTCCTCGGTCATGAGCAATGCGTTCATGCCGGTGGTGAAGATTTGAGCAACTTTCTCTTTTCCGTTAAGCAGACACCAATCAATCTTGGTTGATCCGCAATCAGCAATTAAAATCATAATATTGAAAATGTATTAAATTTTGATATATATTTTTTTCTTGTAAAGGATGTAGCCAAAGCACCAGGTGATGAGCACAAAGGTGATGGCATAAAGACACGAGGCTGCCTCGGGCGACCAAGTGATGGCTTTGCAGCCATCGTGGATGAGGCTGTGCATGGTCACGGGGTCGCCATCGGCATTGGTGCCGAAGCGCACCGCGCCAAAGGCAATGGCGAGCACAGTACCCACCAGGTAGCAGAACAATGGGTTGACGCCAAATGCCTGGAAGAAGCGGCACCAGCGGTTGTGGCCCTTGATGTCGATGCAGTAGATGAGCATTGCCAGGATGCACGATGCCATGCCGCAGGTGATGAGCACATA
>DGWL01000046.1:0-4103 GCA_002396125.1 Porphyromonadaceae bacterium UBA4259 | reverse complement strand
AGCATCACACCTCCCCACACGGCAATCTCCACGATGCGCTCGCGGTTGTCGTGCACGGTGATGATGCACTTGCCCATCATGAAGCCAATGAGCACATGGGCGATGCAAGGCAGGGTGCTCAATAGTCCCTCGGGGTCGAGGGCGAGTTTCTGGCCAAAGGCTTGCTCGTGATACATGTGGTCCTCACCCAGCACAGCCAGGTCAACGCGCGAGAGAATGTTCTCGAGCGAGAAATCATAGCCATTGCCGAGCCCCAAGATTAAAGCGTAGGCAACGAGGATGAGACCAATTATCCACGGGATTAACTTGCTCTTGAAGAGCATCGCAATCATTGAGCCAAAAAAGTAGACTAGCGCCAGGCGCTGAAACACGCCCAGGATGCGCAAGTCGCCAAACATGCGGGTGAAGAAGTGCGACTCGGGGTCGTAGAGGCCTCGCAGCCACATGCCAAACCATTGCACCATCCAGCCAATGAGGAAGAGCACAATGGTGCGGCGGCATATTTTCAGCATTGCGTCGCCGCTGAGCTTGAAATTGTACTTGCGAAGCGAGAAGTACATCGACACTCCCATCACAAACATGAAGAACGGGAACACCAGGTCGGTGGGAGTGAGCCCAATCCACTCGGCATGCTCAAGCGGAGCATAGAGATGGCTCCATGAGCCGGGATTGTTCACCAGCAGCATGCCGGCTATTGTTATTCCTCGCAAGATGTCGAGCGAGAGGAGGCGTTTGTTATTCTTTGCCATAGATATTTAGCTTTTTGTGATGTTGTTATTATTTCTTTAGGATTGCGCACTCGTCAATGAGGTAAATGAGCGACTGGTAGGGTATTCCGCTGTGGGTGGTGAGGCCAATCTCGCAGGTGCGGCTGTTGCTGAAGCCACGCCTGATGCCGGCCTTCTCGATTTGCGGGCGTAGCTTGCGCAGGGCCCACTTGTTGAGTTCGGGGTGGGTGAATCCCTTGTCGCCGGCAAAGCCGCAGCAACCCACGCCCTCGGGCACGAGCACGTGGCGTGAGCATCGCTTGGCTAGCGAGAGCACCTTGTCGTCAATCTTCATCAGGCGCGTGGAGCAGGTGAGGTGCAGGGCGACGGGTTCATCGGTTGGGGTGAACTCAAGGTCATCGGCCACATAATCATGGATGAACTCCATGAGCTCCAGCGGCTTGATGCGCTCCATGTGCTGGCGCATGTAATGCAGGCATGGGCTTTGGTCGCACACCACAAGAAACTCGCCATTGTTGCTTGCTTTGAGCAGTGCTTCTTCCAGTTCATTAGTCTTCTCGCGGGCCACATCGGGCATTCCCTTGCTGTTCCATATCATTCCGCAGCACAGGTTGCTCATGTTCTCGGGATAGATGACTTGCCAACCGGCCTTGTTAAGGAAGGCTACCACCTTGTCGACGAGGTCGACCTCGGTGCTGTGCTTGCTGCGACCTAGTGCCTGGTTGATGCAACTGGGGAAGTAAACAACCTTCTTCTCGCGGGTGGGTTGAGACAGAACTTTCATTTTGTGAGGCAGTGGCATCGAGGGTGTCCACATCGGAGCCCCCATGGCGTGCATTGCCTTGCCCACAGCCGTCATTCCACTGTCGCCCAGCACGCTATGGGCTGCGCCGGCCACGTAGAGCAACGACTTGAGGCCACTCTTGGTGGTTGCGAAATGTCGTGACACATAACTGCCGAGGCCATGAGCCAGTGAGCCGGGATGGTTTTCCTGTGCACGCAAGTCGTGAGTTAGTTCTCCCACGTTGATGCCCATGGGGCATGATGTGGCACACAGGCCATCGGCGGCACAAGTTGCCTCACCATAGTATTTATATTGTTTTTCAAGGCGTTTTAACCGCTCGGGGTCTTCGCCTGTGGCTTTGAGCCGTGAAATCTCGCGCTGCACGATGATGCGCTGGCGCGACGAGAGTGTGAAACCACTGCTCACACAGTTCACCTCGCAAAAACCGCACTCGATGCACTTGTTCACATTGTCATTGGTGAGCGGCATTGGCTTGATGTTCTTGATGAAGCACTCGGGGTCGTCATTGAAGATTACACCCGGGTTAAGGATGCCGTGCGGGTCAAAGAGTTGCTTGATGTCGAGCATCACCTGATAGGCTTTCTCGCCCCACTCGCGCTTGACAAATGGTGCCATGTTGCGGCCTGTGCCATGCTCGGCCTTGAGTGAACCGTCATACTTGTCGATGACCAGTTCCACAACAGCCCGCATCAGGTCTTCGTAACGTTTTATCTCTTGCGGGGTGTCGAACGATTGCGAGATGATGAAATGGTAATTCCCCTCGAGTGCGTGACCATAGATGCAACTGTCGTCGTAGCCGTGGTCGACTAGCATCTGTGCCAGGTCGACAGTGGCGTTGGGCAAGTCCTCAATGTGGAACGCAACGTCCTCAATAAGCACTGTGGTACCTAGTGGGCGTGTGCCTCCCACGCTCGGGAAGATGCCCGAGCGGATGGCCCAGTACTTGCCATAGACAGCAGGGTCGTCGGTGAAATTGGCAGGGACATAGAGCGTGAACGGCTCAAGAATAGCTTTTATCTCATTGATGTTGCTCAGCAGTTGCTCGTTGCTGTCGGCAAAGGTCTGGATGAGGACTGCGGTGAGGCCTTCGCCGGTGGTGTCGTTGACACTGGCGAGCGACTTCTTGTCGAGAATCTCGGCGCAGTGCACAGGGCCAGTTTTCATTGCCACCACCGCTTCGCATGCCTTGCGCATCTCTTGGAAATAGAGCATGGCGCTGGCGCGATAGGGATAAAGGTGACCCGTCTTCATCGTGAACTCGCTGGCAAAGGCTAGAGTGCCCTCGCTGCCCACCATGAGGTGGGTGATGATGTCGAAAGGATCGCTGTAGAGCACAAAGGGCGAGATGTTAAGCCCTGTCACGTTTTTGATGGCATACTTGTGGCGAATGCGCTCTACAAGTTCAGGGTCGGCCATTACTCGGTCGCGAATCTCCTCTATGCGCTTGATAAATTGTGGGTGTGAAAGGGTGAATGCGTCGCGGCTCAACTTGTCGCCGGTGTCAAGCACGGTGCCGTCGGCCAGAACAATGCGCATTGAGAGCATCATGCGGTCGCTGTTGGCGTGTGTGCCACAGCTCATTCCGCTGGCATTGTTGAGGACAATGCCTCCTACCATAGCCGAGTTTTTGCTTGCGGGATCGGGTGTGAAAGCGCGATTGTGGCGGGCAAGTATTTTGTCTACCTCGCTTCCCACCAATCCCGGTTGTAGCTTGATATAGCTGGCATCGGGAGCCACGGTGTAGTTCTCCCAGTTTTTGCCGGCCACAATGAGGATGGAATCGGTGTTGGTCTGTCCACTCAAGCTTGTTCCTGCAGCACGAAAGGTTACCGGCAATTGCATTTGGTTGGCTATCGCCAGCAGTTGCGCCACTTCGTGCTCATCTTTCGATCTCACCACCACTTGCGGTATGTTGCGATAGAAGCCGGCATCGGTGCCCCACGCCAGGCAATGCAAGTCGTCGGTGTAGATGCGGTCGCTGGGAATGAATTCCTTGATGCGCTTGAGATATGTTGAGTGTTTCTCGTCCATTTTATTCTGGAGATTCTGGAAGTCCCGGATTATCTGGATTAGTGATACAGGTAGTATTTGCTGGATTTTGCTTTAAAAGCCTCGGTGTCCTTGTTGAAGTAGTCGATTATGTCTTCTACTTTATACCGCTTGGTGAAGCGCTCGCGAATTTCCTTGGTGCCGCACACCTTGTCAAACATTGAGTAGCGCTTGGGATTCTGCTCGAAGAGTTGCTTCTCGGGATACATCTCGTGAATCACTTGAAGGAAGTAGAATTGAGTGAGAACAAGGTTGGCGCGGTCGTAGTCGGTGATATATATCTGCACACCGTGAACCTCTTGCAAGCTCTTGTCAACAGCCACGCTCAAGGCGAAGAAAGGCTTGTAGTTGATGGGCCTGAAATGCATGCCGGGAAGATTCAATGCATTCATCTTCTTGGCCAGGGCTTCGGCGTCAATCCATGATGCGGCAAAGCACTCAAAGGGTAGCGTGTAGCCAATGCCGGTGTTGAAGATATAGAGTTCGCCCAGGATGCCGCTCACGGGATAGAAGAATGCGTT
>DGWL01000052.1:764-11514 GCA_002396125.1 Porphyromonadaceae bacterium UBA4259 | reverse complement strand
GCAGGGTCGGTCAAGTCGTCGGCAGGCACATACACAGCCTGAACCGATGTGATGGAGCCGCTCTTGGTAGAAGTGATGCGCTCCTGCAACTTACCCATCTCGCTTGCCAATGTGGGTTGATAACCCACAGCGCTAGGCATGCGACCCAGCAGGGCAGAAACCTCACTACCTGCCTGGGTGAAACGGAAGATATTGTCCATGAAGAGCAAGATATCCTTACCGCCACCATCCTGATCGCGGAACTGCTCGGCAACTGTCAGACCCGAAAGAGCCACGCGCATACGTGCGCCGGGAGGCTCGTTCATCTGGCCAAACACCAGTGTAGCCTGACTTTGCTCAACCTCTTTCATGTCAACACTATCGAGGTTCCACTCGCCTGCAGCCATTTCCTCTTTAAACTTGTCGCCATAGCGAATAACGTTGCTCTCAATCATCTCGCGAAGCAGGTCGTTACCCTCGCGTGTGCGCTCTCCCACACCGGTGAACACCGAGAAGCCGTTGTGGCCACGGGCAATGTTGTGGATGAGCTCCATGATGAGCACAGTCTTGCCCACACCGGCACCGCCAAAGAGACCGATCTTACCACCCTTAGAGAAGGGCTCGATGAGGTCGATAACCTTGATACCGGTGTAGAGAATCTCTTGCGAGATTGACAAGTCGCTAAAATCAGGTGTGGGCTGGTGGATGGGACGACGATCGCCACCCTTGAGATCGGCAAGGTGGTCGATTGGCTCGCCAATGACGTTGAGCAGACGACCCTTCACTTGCTCGCCGGTGGGCACCGAGATGGGTTGCCCCAAGTTCTCGACGCGTGTGCCTCGCTGCAAGCCATCGGTACTGTCCATTGCCACGCAACGCACAGTGTTCTCGCCAATGTGCTGCTCAACCTCGAGCATTAGCTGTGAGCCATCGTGACGCTTAACCATGAGAGCTGTGTAAATCTCGGGGACTTTATTGTCTTCGCCCTCAAAAGTAACGTCCACAACAGGACCAATCACCTGTGTTATTTTTCCAAAATTTTCGTTCATAGTCACGAGAATTTATTTTATGTAGTGTGTTGTTTTTAATGATTTCTTTGTTAGGAATTATCAACCGGCAAAGTGCCATCCGAGGCTAACGACAATAGCCATTACCACCAGGTTCACTAAGCCAATGGGCATGAGGTAGCGCCACTCGAGGGCGAGCATCTGGTCGATGCGCACACGGGGGAAAGACCACTTGAACCAAATGATAATGAACGACACAAGAATGGCCTTGCCCAGGAACCAGATGATTGATGGAATGTAGTCCATAACCTGGTTGAAACCATCCCAGCCAGGAACATGGAAAGGCATCCAGCCACCCAGGAAGAGCAGCGATGCAATGCCCGACACAATGAACAGGTTGAGATACTCGGCAAGATAGAAGAAGCCAAAGTGTATTCCTGAATACTCGGTGTGATAACCAGCAGTTAGCTCGTGCTCGGCCTCAGGAAGGTCAAACGGACCACGGTTGGTCTCGGCGGTAGCGGCGATGATGTAGATGATAAAAGCGATAATTGCAGGTATGTGACCGGTGAAAAGGAACCAGCCGTTCTGCTGAGCCTCAACCAAGCCAGTCACGCTCATTGTACCAGCCAGACACACGATAGTGAGCATGGCAATACCAATCGACAACTCATAGCTAATCATCTGTGCGCCACTGCGCATAGCGCCAATCATAGTGTACTTACTGTTGCTCGACCAGCCGGCAAGCAGAATTCCAACCACACCAAGCGACGACACGGCAGTCATGAAGAACACGCCAATGTTGAAGTCGATGGCCTGGATGCCCTTGCCCCATGGCAGACATGCAAATACCACCACCGATGCTATAAGCACGAAATAAGGTGCCAACTTGTGCAGGAAATTGTCGGTCTTCCACAGGTCCACAACCTCCTTGATGAGCATCTTAATCACATCGGCAAAAATCTGCAGCGAGCCCCAAGGACCCACACGCAATGGACCGCGGCGGCACTGGAACCAGGCACACACCCAGCGCTCATACATGATGTAGAACATCGCGAGCACGGTGTAACCCAGCAGCAACAGCGCTCCCACTATCACACACTCGATGGTTGTTGCCAGCCATTGTGGCATCACTCCGAGCAGCAGCTCGTTAAACCAATTGGTGACTACACTAAAGTCAAACATAATTTATATTTTATATATAATTAGGTGTGTTTATAATCAGTTACTTTTTCTCACTCACACATCAGCTTTTTACCTGTCGATATCGGGAATCACATAGTCGATCGACGCGGTGATGGTGATGAGGTCGGCAATGAGGTTGTCCTTGCAAGTGAGGTCAACCACACCCACCAGATTGAAGCATGGGCTCTGGAAGTGCAGGCGATAGGGTTTTTGGAATGGCTTGGGATCGCCATCGCTCTCCAAATAGACGCCAAACGCGCCACGGCTGCCCTCAACCTGCTGATACCAGTGACCAGCCGGCAACTTGATGAGCTTGGGAACCTTAGCGATATATTCGCCCTGAATGCCCTCTTTCTCAAGCATGTCGCAGCACTGGCGCAGAATCTTGATGCTCTCTTCCATTTCCTTCATGCGCACCATATATCGGTCCATTGAGTCGCCGTTTTGGAGGATAACCTCGTCGAAGTCAACCTCGTTGTAGAGCGAGTAGGGATGACACTTGCGCACGTCGCAGTGATGCCCGCTAGCGCGTCCCGAAGGACCGGTAATTGCATAGTTGATAGCATCGTCGTGGCCCAGAACACCCACACCTGTCATGCGGTTAACAGCAATCACGTTGCCGGTGAAAAGCTTGTGATACTCCTTGAGCTTCTCGGTAACAGTGTCGCACACATTGCGCACGTCGTTGATAAAGTCGGGGTGTACGTCGGCAACCACGCCGCCTATTGTCATGTAACTCATCGACATGCGAGCGCCACAAGTCTTATCGAAGATGTCGTAAATCAGCTCACGCTCACGGAAGCCATAGAAGAACGCTGTGGTAGCTCCCTGGTCCATGGTTAAGCAACCATAGCTGAGCAAGTGGCTCGACAAGCGCATGAGCTCGTCCATCATCATGCGGATGAGTTCGGCACGATGAGGCACTTCCAGTCCCATAGCCTTCTCGATACACAAGCACAGGCAGTGGCGGTTGATGTGAGCCGACATGTAATCGAGTCGCTCGGTGTAGAGCAAGGTCTGAGGATAGGTCAGGCTTTCGCACATTTTCTCGATGCCACGGTGAATGTAACCGCTCACCACGTCGACCTTTTTCACCAGCTCACCCTCGATTGAAGCGCGGTAACGCATTACGCCGTGGGTAGAAGGGTGCTGTGGACCGACATTCACAACATATTCTTCGTCTTCAAACACCTTTCCATCGACGCGGGTCACATTACCCTGATCATCTTCCACAAGGCGATAGGTATCATCTTCGTTTTGCTCATCGTCGAGCTTAAGAGGATTCTTCTCGGGACTGTCGTCATAGTCTTTGCGCAAAGGATATCCCACCCAGTCATTGCGCAAGAAGAAGCGGCGCATGTCGGGGTGATTGATAAACTCGATGCCATAGAAGTCATATACCTCGCGCTCCTGATAGTTGGCCACAGCCCACAAGTCGCTCACACTGTGCAAGCGAGGCTGCTCGCGGTTGGCAGTAGCCACTTTCACATGAATCATTTCCTGAGTCAGTGTATTGGTCAGGTAGTACATAACTCCCAGTTCTTCTTTCCAGTCCACGCCAACGAGTGCAGTCAAGTAGTCGAAGTGCAACTCATTCTTGAGCGCTGTCGCAAGACCGTGCCAATTCTCATCGGGCACAGTAATCAGCAGGAATTCGCCCGAGTCGTCGATTTGTGCGCTTGGACACAACTTGCCGATTTTTTCTTGTAGTTCTGACATATATAATAATGTGTAGTATTATTTTAATCTTCTTGTTATTTCACTCTCATAGCCCTGGAGATTACTCCTGGTTGTGTTGCTCAAAGAACTCTTTGCGCTTCTCCTTGCGGTTCACTCCGCCAAAGAAACGCTGCACCTTGATTTTGCGCTGAAGTTGCATCAAGGCATAGAACATAGCCTCGGGGCGTGGAGGACAACCCGGCAGATAAACGTCGACGGGTATAATCTCATCAATACCTTTAACCACGCAGTAGCTGTTCTTGAACGGGCCACCACTCACGGTGCAGGCGCCGCATGCAATCACATACTTGGGTTCGGCCATCTGCTCATAGAGGCGTTTGAGTGCCGGAGCCATGCGGTAAGTAATGGTACCCTGGCACATTATATAGTCGGCCTGGCGTGGTGAATTGCGTGCCACTTCAAAGCCAAAGCGCGCCATGTCATATCGGGCAGCGCCCAAGCACATGAACTCGATAGCGCAACAACTGGTACCGAAACAGAATGGCCACAGCGAGTTGCTGATGCCCCAGTTCACCAACTGGTCAAGCTTGCCAACCACCACATTGGTGCCACTTCCGTTAAGCTCGGCCACGAGCTGGTCAATGTACTCATTGTCCTTGAAGTCGTCATGCTTCATGCTCTTGATTTTCACTTCCATCGCAGCGCTCCTTTCTTCCAGGCATAAGCAAGGCCCAGAACTAAAATAAACAAGAAAGTGCCAACGGCCAGCAATGCTGTGGAGCCAATGCTCTTTGCAATCGAAGCCCACGGGAAGAGGAATACGGTTTCCACGTCGAACATAAGGAACAGGATTGCAAACAGATAGTAACCCACATGGAACTGTGCCATGCTGTCGCCACGCGTTGGAATACCACACTCATAGGTCTCACCCTTCTTTTGGGTGAAGCTGCGAGGACCGATAAGCTTTGCGATGAGCAAAGCCGCAAACACAAGCACAGCGCCTGTGATTACAGCGGTCACAGCCAATGTAGTATTTTGTATACCAAGTAAAACCATAAAAAAAATTGTTATGTGTTTTTATAAATAATTTACTTATCCTAAAAAATGAAGAATGAGCCACAGCATTGTTGCGACGTCATCGTCGCTTGACACTTTGGGAGCTATGACTCATTCTCGCATTGCGATAATTGTGTATTGTAATGAAGGCACACAACGACATGCGCATGCATCCACATGCATGACGCGCAAAACTTAATGTGTGTAACACCTCTCATTAATTGCAATTAACTTTATGCTACAGTCATTTCCACAAAACTCCACCGGCCAGCCCGTCGACTCCCCGGCACAAAGGGAAAATGCTTTTGCGGTGCAAATATACTAAGTTTTTTTCATTTATTAAATATATTAGTGTATATAATTATCAACAATTTCTTTTTTTGGTGCATTTTTTGCTTGTGCATTTTATTATTGCTACCTTTGCAACCACCAGCCCAGAGGCATTCGCGAAGCTTCCCAAGAAAGGGCAATTTTGCTCATCCGGGCAACATGTTGTAAAACAATCACTTACAACGAAATATTATAACTTTTAGACACAATTTTACACTTTTTAGCAGCAAAAAAGCTCGCTATGTGGAAATAAATGCCTACTTTTGTGCGTTCTTATTCATGAGTGACCCACTATTGAGGTCGACAAGAAGCCGGAGAAATGGCTTAACAAACTGGGCTGAGAATCTCCATTATTTTTTGTTTTTATTTTTGTTATGGCTTCTTGAAACTTTTAAATAGAAAGATATGAAGTTTTCTTTTAATAGTCTGCGTCGAGGCATCCTGAGTATTGCAATATTTTCGGTTGCATTTGCCGCAAACTCTCAATCAATCAACGACTACCGATCAACACACCGCAACCTTCTTGCAAAACAAAACCAACTTAAAGACAAAATCAAAGTAGAGGAAACACAGAACTACGCCCGTGGACTCTACGGTGAGAAAAATACAGGCATTGACAATGCCAACGTTTACAGCGAAGACTGGAACAGCGATCGCGTAAACCCCTATCAAAACGCCAACATTCCCACAACCAAAGTCATTGACGTGTCGCACTATGCAATGCCAATTAAGCACCGCGTTGTTAATTCTCATTATGGCTACCGCAAGCAATTTGGCCGCATGCATCGTGGCATTGACCTGAAGGCCCAAGTGGGCGACACTGTTTATGCAGCATTCACCGGTAAAGTGCGCCTTGCAAAGTTTGAACGTAATGGATACGGCTTCTTTGTGGTAGTTCGCCACGACAACGGTCTTGAAACAGTATACGGTCACCTGTCGAAGTTCCTTGTTAAGCCCAACCAATATGTAAAAGCCGGCACTCCAATTGCATTGAGCGGAAACACTGGCCGCAGCACCGGTCCACACCTGCATTTCGAGACCCGCTTCATGGGCGTTGACATTAATCCCGAGAAGATTTTTGACTTTGTAAACGGCAACACTCATCACGACCGTTACACATTCAACAAGAACGAGAACAGCGGCAATGGCAACCGCCACAGCGCAAGTCGCCGCCGCCGTTAATACAACACATCGAAAAGCAAAACACTTCTTTTTCATAAAAAAGAGGCCAGTGAACAGAAAGCCACAAGCTCTGTTCACTGGTTTTTTATTAAACTTTATCTACCCCAACAAATCAAAAGGTTCTATTTTTTTACTATCTTTGCGGCAAAGATATAAAAAGAAGTAACACTTATGGAAGTAGTCTACGAAGACAATCACTTGATAATCGTCAACAAGGCATGTGGCGAGATTGTGCAGGGCGACCGCACTGGCGACCAGCCGCTGGTCGACACTTTAAAGCTATGGATTAAGGAAAAATACAACAAGCCAGGCAATGTGTTTTGCGGAGTGACGCACCGCATCGACCGCCCCACACAGGGACTGGTGATATTTGCTCGCACAAGCAAGGGATTATCGAGGATGAACGACCTGTTTCGCCGCGGAGAAGTTCACAAAACCTACTGGGCTATTGTGCGCAACCACCCACCCAAAGCAACGGGGCATCTTGTCGATTATCTTGTGTCGGTTGAGAAAAACAACAAGACCCATGTGGTTGACCCCAAGACCGCTGGAGCACAACGTGCCGAACTCAACTACCGTGTGATTGCGCAGAGCGATAACTACTACTTACTTGAGATTGAATTGCTCACAGGGCGCAAGCATCAGATTCGCGCCCAACTTGCCAACCTGGGTTGCCCCATTAAAGGCGACCTGAAGTATGGCGCGCCACGCAGCAACCCCGATGGTGGCATTTCGCTGCAATCGCACCACATCCACTTCATCCATCCAGTGTCGAAGCAGGTTGTGGATGTCACCGCTCCAGTGCCCAACGACAGGCTGTGGCAAGCCCTGGCTGCCGCTGTCGAGTGATAAAGATTCAACCCACAAAGAGAAAAGACACCAAGAACCGCTCTTGATGTCTTTTTTTATTATTCAGCGCTAACCATTGATGCGAATTTCTTATTAGACCAGATGACGAAGTTTCCATCATCATCGACACTGATTGTCATTACTCCCAGCTTGTTATCGTCTTCAAACTTAGCCACTGTCGCCTCCAGCCCCATTGCCATGCAGGCTGTTGCCCAGGCATCGGCACTCATGCAGTCGGGAGCAACAATCGACACGCTCAACAGGTTAGACGTGTGACTATCACCGGTCTTGGGATTGACGATGTGACTCACTTTCTTGCCATCCACCTGCTTAAACTTGCGATAGCTACCGCTGGTTGCCACAGCCCTATCACGCAGATTTAGCACCAATGCATTAGAATGAACAGGCCCGCCATCATTGTCGGCGACAGGCATGTCGATTGATACTCGCCACACCCCTCCCCTATTGTTTACACCATGCGCAACCACCTCGCCGCCAATCTCAACCATGTAGTTCACGGCGCCGTTGCGTGCAAGCATCCGGGCTATTTCATCGCAAGCCATGCCCTTGGCAATCGAACTGAAATCAAACTGCGTGCGAGGGTCGCTTTTCTTGACAAGGCTTCCTTCTAAACTTGTTTTTTCCATTCCCACAAATGCCAGGATGCTGTCGAGCTGTGAGCGCGTGGGCAGTTGCCCGTTTTTATAGCCAAATCCCCATGCGTTGACCAAGGGCATCACCGTGGGGTCATAGAGCCCGCCACTGGCTTTATTCACCTCGGTTGCCTTGTGGTAGAGCTTGACGAAAAACGCGTCGGCTTCACTGGACTTATTATCGTTGATTGATGTGATGAGTGACTGCTTGTTGTAAGGCGACACGCTCAAATCAATAGCCGTGAGCAACTGCTGTATTGAGTCGTTCATGTCGTGCTGAGCCTCATAGGTGATGTGATACTCGGTTGTCCACACCACACCCGAGTTGCTAAAGAACTTCTTGCGCCCACGCATGAAGGGCAACGCAATGAGCAACACCAGCAGCACCAGTAGCACCGCATAATATTTCTTGGTTTTCATGAAACTTGCCATAATTTATCAGTAAATGAAAAAAACGTAGGACAAAGATAGTTGAAAAAGGGAATAATTAGGTTAAGAAAACAGCAAAAAATTGCTTTTCTCATTTTTTTTCTATTACTTTGCCATTAATTGTTCACTACACTTTTACACTCATGAAATCATCGGTCAAAATAATTTCAGCGATAGTGCTAGCTTTCATCATTTCAATGCCGGCACAGGCACAAGTGAGATTTGGACTCAAAGGTGGTATCACCATCAATAAGCTCAAGTGGGACAAGGACATTGTTTCCAGCGACAATCGCGCCGGTTTCACCGGTGGCGTTATGCTTGAGATTGGCATGCCTGTGGTGGGACTCGGAATCGATGCCTCGGCGCTCTACACTCATCGCGAGAACAACCTGTACCTTGAGGGCGAGAAACTCAAGCGCGACTATATCGACTTCCCCATTAACGTTAAATACAAGCTTCAGCTGCCGGTAATAGGCAAGGTTTTCTCACCGTTTGTTTCCACAGGCCCCGACTTTGCCCTTCTACTGGGCGACAAGGACAAGATAGAATACAAGTCGAGCAAGTGGGACATTTCTTGGAACGTGGGATTTGGTGCCGAGCTGTTCCGCAAGCTGCAGATACACGCCAACTATGGCATTGGCCTAAACAAAGCTCTTGAGTATTTCAACAAGGAGAGCGACAAACCCGGTGTGAAAGGTCGCGACAACTACTGGACTATCACTGCCGCCTATCTATTCTGAAACAATTATAAACCTCTAACCTGATAAAAGCGTATTTTTAAAAAAACTATGACAACAGCAATCTATACACTCACATCACAGCTGCATGACGAAGCCGCTGTGGATGCCTCAACGCGTGAATTCCTGGGTTCGCTGGGACTCGAGCACGAACTTGCCGGAAGTGATTTCAAAACCTACGGCTGTCACGACCTGGAACTCATTTATGTGCGCACCGGCGGCACCGAGGGCATCTTCCGCGACCTGCTGCCACGCATGCAGCGACAGTCTAAACAACCTTTCTACTTGCTCACCAGCGGCAAGAGCAACTCGCTGGCGGCATCGATGGAGATTCTCTCTTTCCTGCGCCAGCAGGGCCTGAAAGGCGAGATATTGCACGGTAGCACCTCCTATATCAAGAACCGCATCCACACTCTGCAACGCGTGGGTAAAGCCATGCGCCAGCTCAACGGCTGCCGCTTGGGTGTGATAGGCGAGCCCAGCGATTGGCTCATTTCAAGCCAAGCCAAGTACCGCACCATCCTCGACACGCTAGGTGTGGAAATCATTCACATCGACATGGACGAGTTGCTAATGCTCATCGAGCGCATACCCGCCGACATCGAGAGCGATTTAATGGAGAAAGCCCCCAGCGAAGCCATAGGCAAGTCGCTGCCCGGTGCCGAGCGCATCTACGAGGCACTGAAGCTCATTGTCGAGGGTTATGACCTGCAAGGCTTCACGTTGCGTTGTTTCGACCTGCTCACAGCAGTTAAGAACACCGGTTGCGTGGCTCTTGCCAAGTTTAACACTCAGGGAATTGTGGCCGGCTGCGAAGGCGACGTGCCTGCCATGCTGTCAATGAAGATTGCCCAGGCTGTAACCGGCACCACCGGATTCCAGGCCAATCCCGCACGCATCAACCCCGAGACCGGCGAGATGCTCTTTGCCCATTGCACTATTCCATTCAACATGGTCAATCGTTATGAGCTCGACACTCATTTCGAGTCGGGTATAGGCGTTGGCATTCGCGGCTTCATGAATCCCGGCCCGGTAACAGTGTTCAAGGCAAGCGGCAGCCTCGACCGCCATTTTGCACAAGAAGGCGAGCTACTTGAATGCCAAGGCAATCCCGACCTGTGCCGCACTCAACTCATGCTACGCCTCAGCCAGGAAGCCACACGCTACTTCCTCACCAACCCAATAGGCAACCACCACATCATCCTGCAAGGCCACCACAAAGCAGTGCTCGATGAGATTTTGTGACATTTTTGCCGAAATTGACATTTTGCACGAACTTTGCATAGAGTTCCAATAGCAAATAAAAAAAACACAATAAAGAAATGAAACACACTCCAGTGCTGCTGCTCACGGGCTACCTGGGCAGCGGAAAAACAACGCTCGTAAATCACATTCTCACTAACAAACAAAACATCAAGTTTGCCGTTATAGTCAACGACATTGGTGAGGTTAATATTGATGCCAGCCTCATCCAGAAGGGAGGCATTGTGGGCCAAAAGGACGAGAGCCTTGTGGCACTGCAAAACGGATGCATCTGCTGCACGCTCAAGATGGATCTCATTGAGCAACTCAACGACATCATGAAGCTCGACCGCTTCGACTACATCGTCATCGAGGCAAGCGGCATATGCGAGCCCGAACCTATCGCACAGACCATCTGCTC
>DGWL01000052.1:0-706 GCA_002396125.1 Porphyromonadaceae bacterium UBA4259 | reverse complement strand
ATTCCCAACATGGGCGAGCAGTATGTTGAGCACGGCGTGCCCTATCTCGACTGCATAGTCACCGTGGTCGATGCCCTGCGCATGCAGAGCGAGTTTGCCTGCGGCGATGACCTCAAGCGCCGCAACATTGGCGAGGAAGATATTGAGAACCTACTCATCCAGCAAATTGAATTCTGCAACCTGGTTATCCTCAACAAGGCATCGGAGGTCAACCCCGACGAGCTTGACCGCATCCGCAACATTATTCATGCGCTTCAACCCAGTGCGCCCATCATTGAGACCGATTACACCATGGTGAACCTCAATGACACCATTAACACCGGTCTCTTCGACTACGAGCGCGTAGCAGGCTCGGCAGGGTGGATTCGTGAAATTGAACGCCCCGCAACCGATGAAGAAGAGGCCGAGGCTCTTGACCATGAGCACCATCATCATCACGATGAAGACGAAGAACACGACCATCACCATGATGACCACGATGATGACCACGATGAACACGATGAAGATCATCATCACCACCATCATCATCACCATCATCATGGCGAAGGCGAGGCCGAAGAATATGGAATCCAGACCTTCGTTTACTACCGCCGCCAGGCAATCGACATTCACAAGTTTGACCGCTTCGTTGCCACCAAGTGGCCCAAGAACATCATCCGTGCCAAGGGCCTGATTTACTTTAGCCACAACCGTGACATGTCGTTCC
>DGWL01000073.1:9042-28328 GCA_002396125.1 Porphyromonadaceae bacterium UBA4259 | reverse complement strand
TTGTGAAGAGTGTGGGCTGCAATTCGTTATCACTGGTCTTGGTGAATGTTTCGGCACTGGTCAAGGCATCGGTAGCTGCCTGTGGGCGCTCACGTCCGGGCACGTCATCCTCGGGGTCGTCGTCATAGTAGAACTGACCACGCTTCACATAGATATAACCATTGAGGATGTCGCCACGCTCCAGATTTAGGTTCAGACCATCAAATTCAACAGCCGCAGTAGCATCTTCAACATAAGCGGCACTCCAGTCCACGCCATTCACCTGAGCATTGTTGAGGGCCAGCTTAGCGAGGGTGCCCACTTCAAGAGCATTAAACTCGGCTATTGAGTTCACCTCAACATAGGTAGTGGCATCGGGGGTGTAGGTGTCGGCATTAGCGTCATCGGTGGTGACGGTCATCGAGAGCAACAATGTGAGTGTGTTCCACTCGTTGGCTGCATTCTCATTGTCAAATGTGACAGCGGTAGAATTACCTGTCCACACATAGTTTGTGGCATCCAGAGTCCCATTACCGGCCTGCGCCTCAAGAAAGAACTTGTAGTTCTGCACGCCAAATGCAATAGATGTGATTGCACGCCCGGCGTCGGCAGTGACGGTGATTTTTCCACCCAATTGAAGATAGGTAACACCGGCATTGGTTTTCCACATGCGGTTAGGCTTTGCTCCATCTATAGCAGTTAAAACCACATCGCCTTGACGCAGTTCTTGACCGCTAATAACACCCTTGTCGGCATCCTCCCAATCGGCAGGAGTGGCAATTTCAAGATTGAGGTTGTTGCCGGCAAAGTCGTAAAGATTCTCTTGGGTTGCGGCACCGGCGGTAAATTGCGATGCACACACCAATGCTAGAGCACTGAGTTTTGTAATGATGTTCATAATGTAAATAATTTAGTTTATTAATTAAAAAAATCTATTTTGCTAATGATGGTCGTTGTCTTGGCAGGAAGTCGGCTGTGGAATTGTTGGTGTCAATGAGCTTGCCACCGGCATCGCGCTTGCGAATTACCGACAGACCATAACGGGTGCGGTCGCTCGACGTCTCGGCGCAATAGGTCCACCCCGAGTCGAGTGCCGGCGACACCACATTCCATGCCCAGTCACTCTTGATTGAGAGATTCACCATGTCAATCACCCATGAGTTAGGCACAAAGCACGCCTCACCGTTGCTCTCGTAGGTCCCCCACTCGGCATTTACCACATAGGTAAACTTGTAGTAGTAATCATTGACAAAGGTGTCGAAGTCGGTGCGCATGCGCGCCAGGCCATAGCTCTTGTTTCCCTTGTTGTGAAGCACGGTGTAGCTCCAAATGTCGCTATACCACTTAATCAGGTTAACGGCATTGGGGTTATCCTCATCGATAAACTCGGTGTTGCTATTAATGTCGAATATTTCAAATTGCGCATCGCTAAGGTCTAGCGAATTGGGGTTGATGACGCTGTGGTCTTTAGCGTTAAGTGCTATCACAATCGACTCGCCCGCTTCAACCGGCACGCTGTGCCCATCGCCCGGGATGATATATATCCAGCTTATCGATACCGCTTCCTTCATGATGTTGGGGTTCAAATCCCATTGCATGTCGGGCTGAAACTTTGATTCAAATATTGCAAGGCTGTCGGCATAAATCAGCCTGTCGGAGTTATTGGTTATCTTCAAATACTGGTCATCAACGTAGGGGCGCTGAGTGCCCGGATAGGTGCTCGAAGTGAAGAAAATCTCCTCAATCACGAGCCCATCCTCGGCATTATAGTTGTTGAAGAACAACTTCACCATGGCGCTTGCCGCAGTTGAAGCACTAATCTCCACGCCACTCGCTTGTGCTTTCATTGTGGTAGTGGTGACACTTGAACCAATGCCGTAGTCCATCACACCAGTAGCATCAATGTTGTAATGCCCCTCGGGCACCACGGTTATTGCCACATAGGTGTAGCCGTTGCCATCGGGCCTGAAATCGCTCACTGTGGTCGTCACACCGGTCTCAACATTGGTTACCCTTGCAGTGGCTTGCTTGAGCACAGGATTCTCCACATTGATTGGCAAGTCAAGATAGATGCGCAGTGAGGTTTCTTGAACAGGCTCGTTATCGCGGCATGCTGTGAACAGCAACATGATAGCTGGCAATATCAGCAAGATGTATTTTTTCATTTATCTGTTAAATTTTTATTCCAAGTGAGATAATAATACTGTGTCGTTGCTCATTGCGTGAGCACGAGGTAATGCCATAGGCCGCCTGAGCGTAGGCCGAGTAGCGCGAGCGACCAAAGTGGTAATAAGCTCTAAAACGCGCTCCGGCACTGGTGTAGTTGGCATTCAAGAAATTGAAGTTGTGGGTGAGCATGTCAACGAAGTGTGCATCAATGTCAACCACGGGAATAACAAGATTGCCACGTGTGCAGCCATAATAGGCTCCATCAATTTCGCCCATCAGTGTCCAAGAACGCGATGGTGTCGCAATCAACTGCGCGGCCACCTGACCAAAGGCATAGTCAAGCTTCATTGAGCGGCGCGGATTGACAAATCGCTGACGGCTGCCACTATAGCCGGCGCTGGCCTTAACGTTCCATGTGGTTGTACCCTCACGCCCCACAATAGCATTGAGCGATGCTGTGGTGATATTGTTCTTATACATCGTCATGCTGGCAATCACGGGATAGATTTGCGACGACGATGTGCCGGCCAAGTGCTGATCGCTGGTGCGACGGTTGTATTTCACATCGCTCCACACCGCAAAATTCATTTCGCCAACATGCCGCCAACCGGCACGCATGGCCAGTTCCTTGTTATACAAAGTAGTGAGCGGCAGTGAGTTAAGCAAGCGCGCCACTCGCTCATAGCTGTGCTGCGACACCCACACATTAGCAATCAGGCCACTGCCGGCCGGTAGCAAATCGGCTTGCAACTTAATTCCACCACCCTTGAAGATGAGGTCGTTGATATCGCCCGAAAAACGGATGTAAATTTCACCCAAGCCCATCATTTGATATTCGGGAACACTACCCAGAGGCTTGTAGAAGTCAACGTCGCACGTCTGCCTATAAATGTTACCTTGCATACTCAACCCCACGGTGTAGCGCGAGCCCAAGTGGCGTGCAACGCCGGCACGAAGCGTGAGGTCGGTAACGATGCCGCGCATGCGAGGATCTTGCTTGCGGTATTCCTGCTCGGCACGAAACAGCATCTCACCGCCCACTTGCCAGTGGCCCAGCCGAGTGCCGTAGCCGCCCTCGAAGGTGTAGCGCTCGCGGCTGGTGTCACCACCCACAGTGTCGGCAAGCATATCGGGCTCGAGCAGATCGTAGTCGGCAACCGAGTTCCACTTGATGCCACGGTTCTTGCCAGTGAGGTATGATGCCCGTCCCCACACTGCGGCACGATTGTTGAGTCGCAAATAAGACTGAGCACCAATCTCAGCGAGCACATGACCGGTGCCATGCTGCATCACAAAAGGTTCATCCTGATGAACCCAGCTAATTGTAACGCCCATTTGCGTGAGCGAGTTGTGATGAGCTGTAGCCATCAGTGCCGGGTTATTCCACATGAGGCGTGCATGTTCATTGCTCATTGAGTAATGCTCAACAATAGCGGCATGGCTTGCGGCAATTGAGTCGCCTGCGCCGGCAAAGCCGTGAACAGCAGTTACCAGCATCATTGCTACCAATAGTTGCTTTTTCATTGGTCTCTCACAACATTTAATTTAATCAATTAATATCATTTCGAGCGTGACTGTGTTGCCTCCATCGGTAGCTGCCATCGAAACGTAGTCGCTTTGCGCACGAAACTGATGGGTCGACAGTTGCGAGGTTGCATCTTTAATGCGCACTATGCCTTCCACGCTCACCGAGTAGGCACCACGCATAATATTGTCGACAATGATGTGCCCGCTGGCGGTGATGTCGCTGAACGTAGTCACGTTGCGGCTGTTGAGGTTAACCATCATCACAGAGTATTGCAAAGTCTCGATAGTGCCTTCTTGCGGCAGTGTGAGTACAATCTCTCCACCGGTGGTGTAATCTTCCAAGTCGCTGTGACAGCCGCTTGCTACAAGTGCCACAACACACATCATTATCATGTAGTAAACTGTTTTCATAGCTTAATATTTATTTCCAGACCAAAGTAGGGATTAACATGGCGCCTGATGGTCACGCCATCACGCTTATAGCTTGGGGTGTAGTCCCAAATCTTGTTACAGAACATAGCAATGCTCAGGTGATCGTTAAGGAACTTCTTGGTAACTTTGAAGTTCACGTTCATCGAGAATGGCACTTTAAACAAGTCATACATCGACTCGGTGTTGTTGCGCACAAGGTAGCGCAAATAGCTGTCCTGCTCAAGCTCGGGAACCCACTCATGAATGTTGCCATCAATATCCATGTATTGACTCGGATAATTGCTGATTGGCAATCGCTGGTTGCTGGTGAACCACAGGCACTGTGCCGAGAGCGAAAAGCCCAGCTTGAGGCGAGACACATCGGTGTCGAGAGTGAAGTTAGTGTTAACCATCTCATCGGTGTAGCCCTCGGTGTCATGATAAATTCCAACCAGTTTAATTTGCTCATTTCCCACCACTTGCGAAGGTCGTTCCATGAGCGACACAGTGTTTCGGTGCACCGTCTTGAACCATGCTCCGTTGATAGTGAGACGAGTGTGCAGTCGCTCAATGCGGCGAGATGCAAAAGTGTATTCCACACCTTTTTTCAAGGTTTGGCTACCATTGGAATAACTGCTGTGAGCCACGAGTTCGCGCGCGTTCTCAAATGGCACACCATCGATTGCCGGTGGCCCGGTGAGCGCATTGCCGTCGATTGCACTAGTGTCGTAACGCTTGAAATCGTAGGGAGCATAGATTGCCACCGACCTAAACCCGTTGGTCATATTCTCGTGAAAATAGGTGACCGACAGACGATTGCCTGCGATGTCGACGTCGGCACTCACTTCCCACTTGAGGTTTCGCGCTGCGCGCAGGTCGCGATTGGTGGGGTCGACCACATAGGTCATGATGTTAATGCGCTTATAGGCCTCAACCGGGTGATAATAGTTAAACTGCACCAGGTCGATGTAGCAAGGCTCGGGATAGAGATGCTCGATAGTGGGCATCTTGGTGTGCTGCCCCACCCCACAAGCAATTCTCACAAAACCCACGTCGCTGCCCACGTTAAAACGGGGAAAGTTCCAGCCCACATTCACGCGTGGGTCGCAATTGATATGTCCCTTGAGCCAATAACCCGTGGGGAGATTGAGCAACCGGCTCGCGCGCACGCCAGCCACCACTTCAAGGGTGTTACCGGCAAGAGTGGCCTTGAAGTTTTCTTCGGCATAAATCGAGAGAGTGTGCATGGCAGGTATTTTGGAAATATCGCGCGGTCGGCCCGTCATGCCGGGATAAAGCGGCCGAGTGACATCAAGCACCTGCCCCTTGCCGTAGTTCTTGTCGATGTTCCAGTCGACACCCACGAGCAAGGTGCTCGACACGCTTTGCGACGGCACTTGAAACTTGGCGTTGATTTTCACAAACGCGTTGAAAGGCTTGCCTTCCACACGGTGGGTTGCGGTGTAGGTGTAGGGCAAGATAACCGCGTCGCTCTCACCCGGCTGGCGCGAGGTGGCAGCAATGGTGGCTCGCCGCAACTGTACCAGTTTCTCACGCTCAATGACATCGTTGTCGAGCGAGACAGCCGCAGTAGCGTTCAGCACCTTGAACCACGACGTGCTACCCTCGAGCGACTTGAGCCTCAACTGCGTGGTGAGGGCATAGCGGTTGTAGCTCGACTTGTAGATGTCGGGCGCGCCATCATTGAGGTCGGGGTCGGTCTTGTCGTTGTCAAATGAGCCTGTGTAATCGACATTGGCGGCAAGCGATGTGCTGAGCTTCTCACTTTTCCACGTTTTGTGCAGTCGTGCCGAGAGGGTGAGTCGCTTGTAGTTCTCAAGGGTGTTGCGAGGGTCGTTGTGCGAGTTCAGGAAGTCGGCATTCAGGTTGAGCGACAGTTGGCTAGGCTTCCACTCCAATCCTTTGGCAACATAAAGCAGCTGGCTGCCCATGTCGGCCTTGAGACGAGCGGTGATGGCATTACCGCCACGCTTTCGCTCAATCTTCACTAGGCCACTAGTGAGGTCGCCATATTCCACCGATGCGATGCCTCTCACAATCTCGATGCGCTCAATATCGTCGGTGGGAATTGAGCGCATGTCTACGCCCTGGTTAGTAAAGTCACGCTTACCGGCTTGCGAGTCGGTGGCTCCGCTAAGGTATTGCATGTTGGCGTTGGTCGAGATTGGAGCTCCGTCAATCACAAAGCTCGTTCCCAGCGACGATGTGGAGTAGTTGTCGCTCTCACCACCGGCCTCTCGCAGCCTGATGACGTTGGCGCTGCTCAAGTGTGGATCGTGCGCACGGCCACCGGGAATGAGCTCCATGATGTCTCCCAGGCTCGACGGCTGCAGGTGATCCATAGCCTTGCGCCCTATAACCGACGCGCTGCTCAAGCCGCGTGACTCCTGTGCTGTGACCACTACCTCGCCCAGGGCATTGGTTTGCGACTCAATGTAGTAAATTCCACTTTGTGCCTTGGCTTGCAATGGCTTGTAGCCAATGTAGGATATAATTATTTCCTTGCCGGCTGGCACTGCGAGCGTGAAGCGGCCGTCGATGTCGGTCACTGCATCCACACTGTTGTGGCCCTCAATCATCACTGTAGCTCCTATCATGGGCTCAAGGGTTGCCTTGTCGGTCACGGTGCCGGTTATTGTGACCTGTGCATCAAGCGTGAGCCCCACGAGCAGGAAAGCCAGCAATATTACACATTTGTTTATTTTGCGCATTGATTGTTTATATATACTTATTGTAGTTGTTCCGCTGCCTAAAGGCAAGAGATGGTTAATAATTTTCGAGTTGGCAAAAGTAGTGAGCTTCTTTTGCGCGGGCAATACCCTATTGTTGTGATTGTCATCACCACTTTTAGTTATTGCTCGCTTGCCGTTACGGTGTGAACAATGCCTGTTTTAGATTATTTATAAAATATAAATCATTTTTTTGCTTGGAATGAAAGTTTTATTGTGTAATTTTGTGGTCTTAAAATGAAGTTATATCTACTTGAAAGAACTTAAAGCAACTTATTAATCATAAAACAAAACACTTAGTTATGGCTTTTTTAACTAATGACAAACTCACAATCGTCGGCGCTGCCGGCATGATTGGTTCCAACATGGTACAAACAGCCCTGATGATGGGCTTGACAAGCGACATCTGTCTCTATGACGTATTCTCTCCCGAAGGCGTGGCTGAGGAAATGCGTCAAAGCGGTTTCGGCGACGTGAAAATCACCGCTACAACCGATGCAAAAGAAGCATTCACCAATGCCAAGTATATCATCTCGAGCGGCGGTGCTCCCCGCAAGGCAGGCATGACCCGTGAGGATCTGCTCAAGGGCAACTGCGAGATTGCACGCGGCCTGGGCGAGAATATCAAGCAATATTGCCCCGACTGCAAGCACGTGGTTATCATCTTCAACCCCGCCGACCTTACCGGCCTTGTTACTCTGCTTTACAGCGGCTTGAAGCCCAGCCAGGTGACCACTCTCGCCGGCCTCGACAGCACTCGCCTGCAGAGCGCTTTGGCCAAGAAGTTCAATGTGATGCAAAGCGAAGTTACCGGCTGCGCAACCTACGGCGGTCACGGTGAGCAGATGGCAGTGTTTGGCTCGCATGTAAAAATCGACGGCAAGCCATTAACCGACATCATAGGTACCCCCGAATTCCCTGCCGAGGAATGGGAGCAGATGAAGCTCGACGTCACAAAGGGTGGAGCCAAGATTATTGAACTGCGTGGCCGCAGCTCGTTCCAGAGCCCTGCCTATCTCTCGGTAGAGATGATTCGCTCGGTGATGGGTGGCGAGAAGTTCCGCTGGCCCGCCGGCACCTATGTTAAGAACGGCAAGTATAATAACATCATGATGGCTATGGACACCACTCTCGACGAGAACGGTTGCACCTTCCAGGTGCCACAGGGCACTCCCGAGGAGAACGCCAAGCTCGATGCTAGCTATGAGCACCTGTGCCACATGCGCGATGAGCTTGTTACTCTCGACATCGTTCCTCCTATCAGCGAGTGGAACAAGGTTAACCCCAACCTGTAATTAAATCTCACAATCTAAACACAAGACTGCACAATGAGCTTTACATAAAAGAGGCTCATGTGCAGTCTTTCGCATTAAAAAACCTCTTGACTTAATGAAACCACTAAAACTCACAATCCTCGCCTTGCTCATGGTAATGAGCGGCATGGCTACAGTCCAAGCACAAAAGGTACAGCCTTATCTCAGCGTTGACCAGTTGCCCAACATCATCAAGTGCCTGCCGGCGCCCCCCGACACCACTAGCGAACTCTTTGCACACGACGTGATGCGCTACTACTGGGGCAAGCAGCAACGCAACAACCCTGAGCGAGCCGCCATGGCTCGACGCGATGCCAAGGGAGGCATGGAAGCACTGCTCGATGTGTTCAGCGAGCCATTTGGACTGCACATTTCCAAGACCGAGACACCCGAGACGTGGAAACTACTGGAAACCAGTATCAAAACCACCGACCAAATTCGCGTGGCGCCCAAAAAGTATTACATGCGCAAGCGCCCCTTTGTGCGCTTCAACGAGCACCTGTTCACTCATGGCGCCGAAGAAGACGAGATAGAACTGGGACGCGAGGGCTCCTACCCCTCGGGACACACCGCTCGCGGCTGGGCATGCGCCTTACTGCTTGCAGAGCTCAATCCTGCCAAAGCCGACACGCTCTTTGCACGAGCCTATCAGTATGGCGAGAGTCGCGTGATAGTGGGAGCTCACTGGCAGAGCGACGTGGATGCCGGCCGCCTGGTTGCCAGCATAGGGTACTCACAATTGCACAACAGCCCTGAGTTTTGCGAGCAAATGGCTCGTGCCAAGGCCGAGATTAAGCGCTTGGGCGGCACTGCAGCCACCACGGCTCCTGCAGTGAACCCCAGCGACAACCGTGGCTTTGTGCGCATCACCGACGTCATCCCCGACGCTATCCTTGAGATTCGCTACTATAGCACCTATAACTTTGTGGGCTCGCGCATCGACGGCTATCAGGCTCCCATAGCCATGCTCACCCGCGAGGCGGCCACAGCACTCAAGGCTGTGAGCGACGACCTCAAGGCACAGGGCTACAGGCTCAAAATCTATGACGCCTATCGCCCGCAATGTGCCGTTGACCACTTCATGCGTTGGGCCCAAGACCTCAACGCCACCGAAATGAAACCCTATTTCTACCCCGAGCTAAACAAGAACGTGCTCATCCCCGACTATGTTGCACGCAAGAGTGGCCACACTCGCGGCTCAACTGTCGACCTCACTCTCTTTGACATGCGCACCGAGAAGGAAGTGGACATGGGCGGAACTTTCGACTGGTTTGGCGTGGAGAGTCATCCCGACTTTGGCGGCAACCCTGCCAACGGCAAGTACAACGGACGCAAGTCGCCTGCCGGGCGTTCCATCACCAAGCAGCAGTTTGAGAACCGCATGATGTTGCGCCGCGCAATGATGCGCCACGGCTTCAAGCCTCTTGACACCGAGTGGTGGCACTTCACTCTCGACAATGAGCCCTACCCCAACACCTATTTCACATTCCCATTGAAGTAGAGCAAAAGCTTTATATATAACACACACCGAGAGGTTGGGCCCTTTTCAATTCGGGGTCCAACCTCTCATCATAAGTAACTATCAAGAATACTGTATTTTATCTAACTATCTTAACAACCTGGCGGCTGCCATCGCTATAGTTTTTAACCACAATATTAATGCCCTTGAATGGCCGGTCGCCGGCAACACCGGCAGTGTTATAATACTTAACGTTCACTAGCTGCCTATTGCCATCGACTGTGGTGATGCCGGTGGTCACGCCACTATAAATGGTGTGGCTGATTACATCCTCAACTATATAGAATGGGCGTGCGTCATCAAGTGCATCGTTATCCTTGATATTGATGCCCATGGTTGTGCCACTGGCCGGGGATGCCGGGGCAAAGTAGAGGCGAACTATGAACTGCATGTCGAGCTGGTCGATGCATCCGTCATTGAGCTGATTGTCGCCGCCTGTTCTCACCTTGCGCGCGCCAAAGGTGCCTCGCGTGACAAAACTTGCCGAGTTCTCATCGAAGTAGCCCTCAATCTCGGTGCCACCAAGTTGCATTTTCTTTCCCGGCTGGTAGTCCTCGCCCAAAATAGTGTCGAAAAGGAACCTGGGCTGCATGCGATAAGCGAAGTTGCTCGTCTGCTCGCCGAGCAAGCTTGGGTTCACCAGTCGCCAAGCCCTAACTTTGTAAACCTCATATCCAGTGGGAATGTCGTCCTGGTTAATGTTTAGCACAACGTTATAGTAGGCATAGCGATTGCCATTATCATCGGTCCATGAATACTGGCTAATGGGGCTCACGCCCGGTGCGGGAGCAACACTGAGCAAGCCCTTGGCAGCCCGTTGCAGCGGCCCACCATAGGTGTTATAGTCGTGGCGTGCGACACCCACGGCATTGTTGCCGGTGGTGAATGTCTCTATCACAGGCGCATAGACATAGGCCGCGGCGGCATTTTGCGCAGCAGGGTACTTATCGACAAATGTTGCCCAAGCCGAGCCCGCAGTGACGTCGACCACTCCTGTAGTGAGCAGGTTGCCTGAGTTCATCGAGATAGTGTAACTATCACCTTGGTTACCGGCAAGACCAGTTGGGGCGACATCTTTCTCGGTGTCGTTGTCATAGACACTGCTCACTATGTAGAGTTTTGACCCATCGTCGAGCCAGCGATAGGCATCGTAGCGCAAGACCTCGGTCTTAGAGTTATATTGAACAAGTTCTTCAAAGTTGACGTTATCCTCAACAGCAAGAGTGGCTTGCTCGTCGTCGTCGATTTGCTGCTTGGTGAACGAGCCGTTGATTCTTGAATCGGTCTTATAGACCGGCACCCTGAACGTGTTGCTGTGAGCGGTCTTGTCGCCCACGGGATAGTTGCTTGTCACATTGTAGTAATAACTGCCCGGATGGTCGTTCTTGTCTACTCCGACGGCAAAATTGTCGTAAATCACGAGCGACCCCATGTTGACGCATCCATCGCCGGTAATTGTATAGCTTTGAGTCCAAGTTGCGTTGCCCTCAATGGTACCGTTGTTGTTGGCATGATAACCGGCATATCCACTGTGGTCGCTGGCCTCGGGAAACTCTTCCTTGCTCTTTTGTCCCGCCATGTGGATGGTATAATTATTTTGGTCGGGATTGAAAGTGATGGTTGCGATAGTCTCCGCCTGGCCACCTTGTGGTGTGCGAGTGATGGTGAGAGTGGTCTCATGGGTGATTTCACCGGCTTTCATGCCGTCGACGTTGTTATTGATGAGCAACTTGTTGCTGTAGCAGTTTTCCTGATTATCGGGGTTGAAGCGGCTGTAGTGAGTGGCATCTTCAAGAAGCACAATCTCCGACGGGTCGATGCCCGGAATGATATAGCTCTTGCGGTTAGACACCTGCAGGCTCAAGAATCCACCCTTGTCACGTCCACGAATAGCGAAGGTCACTTGCTGGCTATTGGAAAGGCGCTCAACGTACACATTGGAATAAGATTTAACCTCACCGGCATCCATTGTGAGCTTAATGGGCACTTTGTCATTCTCATCAACAATATTACCATTTTCTCCATCCAGATAATTACCATTATCATCACGGTAATATACATAGTCATATTTTTCCTCGCCTGTCTCCTCGTCGATTACAACTTGCAGCAGCTCAAATTCCTGATCCTCGCTGGGAAGGAAAGCGTCTAGATTAGTCCGCCAGTTGAGTTGCAGCATGTAGTGGTTGTCGTCGACATGCCCAGGATTGATTGTTATGTCATCCTGGCGAATAACATAGAGTCCCATTGATGGCTGATGCTCCTCATTGTAGTTAAGGAAAAGACGGTCGGTTGGGTTACCATTATATTTGCGCCCCGTCCAATATTTCATGCGATAGTCGGGCACAAAGAACATTAGGTCGCGCACGTCCTGGCAGTCTTCGTGGCCAGAGTCATAACCATACATCATAAACTCGTGACCATTGTTAGGCTGTCCCGACACATAAGCAAGAGGAACTGAGAAGCAATCATGCAAAACAGGGAATGATTTCATATTTATCAGTTCCTGATACAAATCATCAACACCACTCGACATAGTTTTCACGTCAACCGGGCTAAACTGCTCAAACATATTATAGAAGGGCTCCCGGCAATCAAAGTTTATAAAGCTATTATTGAGGTCGGTAACGCCGCTTTTATTAAAATGCAGGAACATGGGGTAGGGATTGAAATAAGCACTAGTAGAATTCATCTTGTGAAGATAATGAGTTGAACAAAATGGTAATCTCACTTGCCCTTTTGCCATGAGGTAAAACTTATTCATCTTGTCACAGTCAATCTTTAACAAGGTGCCACTCTCATCACCACTACCGGTGTGCCTGGCATCGGTAATGACACGCACCGACTTAATCATCGTTTCAACGGCCTGTTTCAATGAAGGATTTTGAATTTTGTTATATTTCTCCTTGTCATAATCATCATTAACCTCAACAAGTAGCATTGTGAGTCCCTCATCATGTGGCTCATACTCCCACTGATTAAATGTGGCATAATAACACTCATTTTTATTAATAGTGATGCTATTAACCTCGATGGGTTTCTGTGTGCTGATGTTCCATCCGTAGGTGTCGGTCCATTTGTAACTAGCAGCGTTAGTATAGACACTGCCGGTGTGAGAAATGGTGCCAATTGCAGGGTAACTCACGCGGCTCCAGTTTTCATCGGTTAGATGATCGGCGCTCGTCTTGTCGGGGAATCCGCCATTAGCATTGTACCCGCGCTTTTTGTTACCCGGAATTTCCTTGTCGGTGTACACCTTGCGAATCATTGCGATAATCTGATTGTGGTCGGTGGCAATCTCAGCGAGATTAGACTCGTGAGTTTGCCCTTTGCTATCGGTCCATTGATAGGTCTTGCTCTGAAAGAACGCCTTGTCGCGAACCGTCACCTGTGCCGCAACAGTGTTGCACAATGGCAACGCAATGGCGGCAGCAACTAGAATTCTAAAAAAAATTGATTCCATAATATACAAAATAATGAATTAATAACACTTGATTTTTAAACTCTCATGTAGCTACACTCAACAGGCATACACACAAACCGACCTTCACGCTAAATGGCGGTTAAGTTGCCTGCACAAACTCTGCTTACTATATGAGTGGGGTTTTATTTAGGCTTAATCCATTTTCATCAATAATAAAAAAATGAACAACCATCAATACTGCATTATAAAATACACCCACACAGGCAGATTTTCAAGATTTCATCGCAAAGATAAAACTATTTATCTCAATTTCAACATTTTCCAAAGAAAATAATAATAGCACATACCATTTTTAAGTTTTTTTTAGACATCCCCTTGCGTTTCACCCCCCCCGACACAACTATCTCTATTGTCCTAATATCACAACATCTAGAGAGAAAGAAAGTTGTGCAAAGTCGCGGAGTTCAAGAAGTTATCTCACACTACATGTGGATGAAAAATGCTCCTTGAACTCCGCGACTGCGACAGCTGCAGAGAGGTTTTTAGGGGGGGGTACAGAGCAATTAAAGCAATGCCTCTAGCACTTCAAGGTTTTCGCTCAAGGTTGCCCAGCTGGTGGCGAAGCGGGTAACGAAACGGCCGTCGGGCAGACGATCCCACACCTCAAATGCCACCTGGCCCTCGAGAGCATCAATCTGCTCCTGGGTGAGAATGGGGAACTGCTGATTGGTGGGTGAGTCGATGTAGAACTCAAAGCCCTTGGCGGCAAGCATATTCTTGAGATCCATGGCCATGTCGATGGCGTGACGGGCGATGTTGAAGTAGAGGTTGTTGGTAAACAGCGTGTCGAACTGAAGTCCCAGCAGCCTGCCCTTAGCCAGCAATGCTCCATGCTGCTTGACGATGGTGAAAAACTGACGTGGAGCGTTGCCACGAGGAAAAACCACAGCCTCGCCACACAGCGCGCCCACCTTGGTGCCACCAATGTAGAACACATCGCACAACTGCGCCAGCGCCTTGAGGTCGACATCGGCAGCCGGGCTCATCAATCCATAGCCCAAGCGCGCGCCATCGATAAAAAGAGGTATCTCATAATCCTCGCAAATCGACTTGATTGCCTGCAGCTCATCGCGAGTGTAGATGGTGCCATACTCGGTTGGGAACGAGATGTAGACCATGCCGGGAAACACCATGTGAGGCCATGTGGGGTCGGCGTGGAAGTGCTCCAAGTAGTGCCGCAGTTCGGCGGGGTCCATCTTGCCGTTGTGCCCTGGCAGGGTTATCACCTTGTGTCCGCTAAACTCAACCGCCCCACTCTCGTGCACCGCGATGTGACCGGTCTCGGCAGCCACCACGCCCTCATATCGACGCAGCATGGCATCGATGACAGTTGAGTTGGTCTGCGTGCCACCCACCAAGAAAAACACATCGGCATCGGGGCATCCAGTTGCTTGGCGAATGCGCTTGCGTGCATTCTCGCAGAATGGGTCTTCGCCATAGCCTTCAACTTGGGTCATGTTGGTCTCAATGAGTCGGTTAAGAATCTCGGGATGCGCTCCCTCAATATAGTCGCATGTAAAGGAAATCATCGTTAAGTGTAGTGTTTAATAATGTTTGCTGTTTAGCGTGTGTTCACGCCATTAGTTTGCGGCAAAGTTACAACTATTTTTTCAGTCAATTGGCAAAATACATCTTTTTTCACTACCTTTGTACAAAATATTGAAATACAATGAAAATAAAGACCGCAAAATTTGAAATAAGCAACAGCGACTACACCAAGTGCCCGGCTACCACGTTGCCCGAGTACGCCTTTATTGGACGCAGCAATGTGGGCAAGTCATCGCTCATCAATATGCTCACCGGCAACAAGAGCCTTGCCAAGACCTCTTCCACCCCCGGCAAGACACTGCTCATCAACCACTTTCTCATAAATAACGAATGGTACATCGTTGACCTGCCCGGCTATGGCTATGCCCAGCGAAGCAAGGAATCTCGCGAGAAACTCAAAAAAATCATTGAAGACTACATTCTTGAACGAGAGCAAATGACCAACCTCTTTGTGCTCATCGACAGCCGTCTGAAACCGCAACAGATTGATGTGGAATTCATGGAGTGGCTCGGCGAGAACGGCGTGCCATTCAGCATTGTTTTCACCAAGCTCGACAAGCTGGGAAAGGTGGCCGGTGCTCAAGCCATTGCCTCCTACAAGCGCCACCTGCTGCAATCGTGGGAAGAATTGCCACCCGTCTTCACCACTTCGAGTCAAGATGGCCGCGGTCGCGATGAGTTGCTCGATTATATTGACCAAATTAACCAATCGCTGAAATCATGAGCGGGAGCAACATCGCCAATTTTCCATCTCCGGGAGAGAGAACTGCCCGGGAAGGTAACAGAATGAGAGTGGTGATGATTGGGTCGGGCAATGTTGCCACTGCCTTTGCCATGTCGCTCAAGCAGTGCTGCCAGGTGGTGCAGGTGTGCAGCCGCACGCTTGCCAATGCCCGGACTCTTGCCACAAAGGTGGGCGCACAAGCCATCACCAATCTCAAGAATATTGACCTCACCGCCCACGTCTACATCATCGCTGTGGGCGACGACGCCATCGCCGGTGTGCTCAACGATGCACCGGCAACCGACGGCCTTTGGATTCACACATCGGGCTCAACACCCATCGATGTCTTTGCCGGCAAGCGCCGGCGCTACGGCGTGTTGTGGCCCATGCAGTCGCTGAGCAAGAGCAACGTTACACCAATGCGCGACGTGCACCTCTTTGCCGAAGGCATCGACGATGCAACCACTCGCGAAGTCACAACTATAGCCGGCGCCATGAGCCGCAACGTGCACATGGTCAACAGTCACGACCGCCTGCGCATGCACCTGGCAAGCGTCTTTGCCTGCAACTTCAGCAATCACATGTACACTCTAGCCGCCGAGCTACTCCACGATGCCGGAATCCCCTTTGAAGCAATGTTACCACTCATCAAGACCACCGTTGAAAAACTCGATAGCATGACACCCGCCCAGTCACAGACGGGCCCTGCGGCACGAGGCGACAGCTCCATTATCGACCGCCACATGCAAATGCTTGACGGCGACAAGCGAGACATCTACAACTTGCTGACCCGCAGCATTATCTCTCACACCAAGAGTGGTGAATAGCTAAAGACAATGTTGAATATTGCGCATTTCTCACTCAAAAGATTAATTACATTTAATTCATCACCACGGAGATAAGAAGATAAATAACGGTAAAATTGCTATGCATTGCACAAAAATTATTATATTTGCAATTCAAAACAATACGCATCATCAAAAACGACTTATTAAAACCATTATCTATGAGCAATATAACCAAAGTTGTGCTCACCGGCGGGCCTTGTGCCGGAAAGACGACGGCACTTGCCAAGGTAGTTGAGCATTTCTCCAATTTGGGCTATCAAGTTTATACCGTCCCCGAGGTTCCCACAATGTTTGCGGTGGGAGGCGTTGACTACCTCACCAAGAACCAGTCGCTTTTCTACCAGGCCGAGAAGTCGACGCTGCTCATGCAGCTTGAGATTGAAGACCGCTTCGCGGCAATAGCAGCCGAGAGCGAGAAACCGGTGCTGCTTGTGTGCGACCGAGGCACCATGGACATCTCGGTGTATCTCAACCCCGAGACCTGGCAAGCAATCACCCGCGAGGTGGACGTGCCCATCGAGAAACTGCGCGACGCGCGCTACGACGCCGTGCTGCATCTGGTCACAGCCGCCGATGGAGCAGCCGAGTTCTACACCACCAGCAACAACGAGGCACGCACCGAGGGCGTGGACCTGGCATGCTCGCTCGACAAGAAGCTGCGCAACGCCTGGACCGGTCACCCTCACCTGCGCGTGATTAGCAACAGCGAGAATTTCGAGAACAAGATACGCCGCGTGTTGCGCGAAATTTCCAAGGTGCTCGGCATCCCTGAGCCCATCGAGAACGAGCGCAAGTTCAAGGTGGAACTTGTGGGCGAAATTCCCAACGCCATCGAGAGCGACATTGTGCAAACCTACCTCATGAGCGAGCCGGGAACTGTGGTGCGCCTGCGCAAGCGCATGATGAACGGCAGTTACGTCTATCTGCAGACTACCACCAAGGCCCTGAGCGACACCGAGCGCATCGAGACCGAGCGCAACATCAGTTACAACCAGTATGTGAGCATGCTCGCCCTCGCCGACCCCAGCCGGCAGTCAATCCACAAGATTCGCAAGAGCTTCATTTGGGAAGGACAATACTACGAGCTCGACCAGTTTATCGATCCCGACCCCGGCTTCAGCGTGCTCGAGATGGACAGCAAGGCCCAAGGCGAAGAAACCAAGTTCCCTCCTTTCATCAGAGTTATCGAAGACGTTACAGGCAACCAGAAGTACTACAACATCAACTTGGCCCTAAAATAGGGCCTTGATGAGAGAACAAGTTGCCAAGTCTCACCCACACCTTAATATTTTAACAGCCCCTGCGCTTGCTCAATAACCGGCAAGCGCAGGGGCCGTTTAGAATAATTCCGGCCCCAAAATGCTGCCCTCACCTTTTATAATAATAAGGGCCTAAAACGAGTGTCTAAATGGTGATAAGTTTATGCTTCATTAAGTTATTTTTACAGAAAAGTTAGTAAAATCTTTGACTTTTGCTTTTCTATTTGATAAATAATTACTTACTTTGCACCGCAAAAAACGAAGACAATTTATTTAACAATTTAAAATTCATAGAATTATGTCAGAAATTCAAGAAAGAGTAACAGCGATTATCGTTGAGAAATTAGGTGTTAGTGAGTCACAAGTAACTCCCGAGGCAACATTTGCTCAGGATCTGGGTGCCGACAGCCTCGACACTGTTGAGCTCATCATGGAACTCGAGAAGGAGTTTGACATTACTATTCCCGATGCAGAGACCGAGAAGATTCAGACCGTAGGCGACGCTGTTTCATTCATCGAGGCTGCAAAAGCTGCTGAATAATAAAGCACAAGAAAACAACTATTTGTTTTAATACACCTTTTTAATTGGTATGGAATTAAAGAGAGTAGTGGTAACAGGTCTTGGTGCCATCACTCCTCTTGGTAATGACGTTGAAACCACATGGAACAACGCCATTAATGGAGTGAGCGGTGCAGGACCTATTACTCATTTCGACGCATCACTGTTCAAGACCCAATTTGCTTGCGAGGTCAAGAACTTCAACGTTGAGGACTACCTGGACCGTCGCGATGCCCGTCGCATGGACCTGTACTGCCACTATGCCATGGCCAGTGCAGCTCAGGCACTCGATGATTCAAAGCTTCTTGATGGCGAGGATGTTGACCGCAACGAGATAGGCGTTATTTATGGTTCGGGTATTGGCGGCTTGCACACCTTTGAGAATGAGGCAGGCTACTATGCCAAGAATGAGGATAAGGGTCCCAAGTATAACCCATTCTTCATTCCCATGATGATTGCCGACATCGCTTCGGGTCACATCTCAATCAAGTGGGGCTTGCGCGGTCCCAACTATGGTGTAGTGTCGGCATGTGCAACATCGACCAACGCACTCATCGACGCATTCAACTACATTCGCCTGGGCAAAGCCACAGCTATCGTGACCGGTGGTTCGGAGGCAGCTATTTTCCCCGCCGGCGTGGGTGGCTTCAACTCGATGAAGGCAATTTCCACTCGCAACGACAGTCCCGCGACTGCCTCACGTCCGTTCAGCGCTTCGCGCGACGGTTTCGTGATGGGTGAGGGTGGCGTGTGCCTCATCTTCGAGGAACTGGAGCACGCTCTTGCTCGTGGAGCCAAGATCTATGGCGAGGTAGTGGGCGGAGGCATGAGCGCCGACGCTTATCACATTACCGCCAGCCATCCCGAGGGATTGGGCGCCACACTGGTGATGCAGCGCGCCATCGACGACGCCGGCATCAAGGCCGAAGATGTTGACTACGTGAACGTTCACGGAACTTCCACTCCCGTGGGCGACGTGAGCGAGGCACAAGCCATTCTCGACGTGTTTGGCAAGCATGCCTATGAATTGAACATCAGCTCCACCAAGTCGATGACCGGCCACATGCTTGGCGCGACTGGCGCTATTGAGGCCATGTTCTGCATCTTGGCTTGCAAGGAAGGCATCATTCCTCCCACCATCAACCATGAGGAAGGCGACAACGACGAGAAGATTGACTACAATCTCAACTTCACCTTCA
>DGWL01000073.1:0-8992 GCA_002396125.1 Porphyromonadaceae bacterium UBA4259 | reverse complement strand
TCACCTTCAACAAGGCTCAGCGCCGTGAGGTTAAGTACGCGTTGTCCAACACCTTTGGTTTTGGCGGACACAATGCCAGCCTGATAGTAAAGAAGTACTAAGTTAAACATTACAGGCTATAGCACATTATTGTTCATAGCACAACAGTGGAGAGCACATAATGGCGACCGGTTGCCTGTAAGCACCTTAAAACTCCACTGCCCTGTTGTTTAACCGAATCATATCAGTCATAAAGTTCCTTTTCGCTAAGGAAAAGGAACTTTATGTTTTTATTCATGGCATCACAGGGTTTTATCCGCTTCACATTGAGTATTACAAGCTAGCGCTCGTGCACCGCTCTATGCCGGTGAAAACACAAGACGGCCGCTGGGCCAATAATGAGCGCCTAGAATTTTTGGGCGATGCCATTCTCGATGCTGTGGTGGGCGCTTATCTTTACCGCCTCTACCCCACCAAGCACGAGGGCTTCCTCACTCGCACACGTGCCAAGATTGTGCAACGTGAAAGCCTCAACCGCATTGGCAAGCTGTTCAAGCTGGAATCGCACGTCAGGGCATCGTCACACTCATCGAGCCACAACTCCTACATTAGCGGCAACGCAGTGGAAGCACTGGTGGGGGCCATATATCTCGACCGTGGCTACGAAGCCTGCAAGAACTTTATAGAAAAGAAAATCATTGCCGACAACCTCAACCTGACTGAACTTGTCAAGACTGAGCAAAACTACAAGTCGCGACTCATAGAGTGGACTCAAAAGTACCGCGTGAGCATCGAGTTCCAGCTCATCGACACCATGACCGACGCCGAGGGCAACCCAGTGTTCAAGACGGCGGTGCTACTGGGTGGCATCTATGCCGCCGACGGCTCGGGCTACAGCAAGAAAGAATCGCACCAAGGCGCCAGCAAGAAATCCTATGAGCGACTAAAGCAAGACGCCATCTTCCGCGAGCAGGTGCTGTCAACAGCAACACCCCTGAGCTAAAGCCCAAGGGTGCTACCTATATAATTTCAGTTAACACTAAAGATTAATGCCTCACTGCCACACGGTGGCTGGTGGCAGTTGTAGTTGTGTAGACCCTGAGGATGTAAGCACCAGCGGCAATGTTGCCCACGTTGACGTAGTTACCGCCATTGCGCACAACCAAGCGCCCATTCATGTCATAAAGTTCAACACCCTGAATATAGTCACCGGCACTTGCCACAATGTAGTCGCTCGAGGGGATTGGTCCCACTTTAACCTTAGGTTTAGTAGCAACATTGCCGATGGCAGTAACGGCAGGAGCATTAGCAGTGCCCAGGATGATGCCATACACGGCCGTAACGTCGGCCGAATTAATCACACCATCACCATTTTGGTCACCATTAACAGTAGTGCTGCTGTCGTTATTGAGAATGAACTTGTAGAGCGCAGTAACATCGGCCGAGTTGACAACGCCATCGCCATTAACGTCGCCTGCCACACCACTCTTGGCACCCTTGAGCAGGTTGTCGAACTTGATGGCAGCACTCTTTACAAGCTCCTCATCGCTGTTTGCAATCATCAATGACTCTATTTTATAGCTCTTGCCGGCTTTAAGTTGTCCCTTTCCTGTAATGTATCGCCACCCGTGGAAGTTTATTTTACCAAAATCGATTTTGGCATATTCGTGGGCAGCATCGGTGCTTTCCAGTTCCAGGCTCACCAAGACGTTGCTCATGTCACCATTCACGTGGAGCGACAGTTCGTCGGCATTGGTGATAGTTGTTCCACTGAGCGCCTCGCTGATGAAGTGGTAGGCACCGCAAGGATCGGCATTATATTTCACCTGTAGCGAACGGCTGCCGAAGAGATGGTCGGTCGAAGCACTCATAGTTGCCGATGCTGCGTCGGTCACAGCCACCATTGAGAATGCGCCGGCATCCTCAAAGCCCTCAATCACAGTTGCCTCGGGCTTCTCCTCGCCGGCATCAACGGCAACAAACTTGTGCACGATAGTCTCGGGCAAGTGAATGCCTGCGGTATCGTCCATCTCCTTTGCGATGGTGAGTGTGTACTCGTCGCCCACAGTCATTGCGGTTGCTATGGGAATGCGAATGTAGCCAAACGGCTCGTCGGCCTTACCGCTTTTGGTGGAACGGCGATTATAGGTGAGCGCATTGCCATCCTTGTCGGTGACGACAATCCTGTCGTAGTAGTAGCTGTTATTGAGCATGGAATCGGTACGCAACTCAATGGTCGCGTTCTTGTAGTGCACCTGGTCGCCCTCGTGTGGAAATATATCAATCACTTGCAAGTGCTTGCGATAGGTGGTCTTGAACTGCAATTGGAAAGGCTCTTGCATCGTCATTCCCCCACCATGCTTGGCATCGGTGGTAAGAGTGACTGTGTAGAGCGTGTTAACGTCGTAGGCATCGGTTGGTTCAAATATCATGCGATAGTTACTATCCTCCCACCTGAAAGTGCCTTCAACGGCCGGCTCGATGTGGAACGCCGCCTCGGTGGCCTCGGTATTCATATCCCAGTTAAACTCCAAGACCACAGGTGTGTTGGCCTTGAGAGGAGCGTCGCCTTCATGCCACACCGGCGCGAAATTGACAACCTCGGGAGGTGTGCTACGCACTCGCGACAGGTCGAAGTTGCAATAGGTCGACTTATTGGCCTCGATAGTCACTTGCTTGGTTTGGCCGTAATAGTCGGGCTGCTCCACTTTTACATAATAAGTACCAGGGTCAACCATTTTGAAAGCATAGATGCCATTGTAGAGGTTATCGGTGTAGCAAGTGTCGAGCCCAGTGACGCCATCGCTAGCCAGCAGCACCACCGTTGCATTGCTCACAGGTTCACGGTTGTCGTCGCCAAACATGATAAAGTCGTTCCTCACTCGAGGCATGCGATTATCGCGCAGATTGCCCGCAATCGCACCCTTGCCGAAATCGTTATAGCCAAAGTAGTCGTCGGCACCGAGCGAGAAGTTCCACCCTTCCATCCAGCAATAGTTGTCGTTCATGAGGCGATAGGTCTCAGGAATGTAATCGTGGAATGAACCCTCGCTGAGCATCGACACTGCCATGTTGCCACGCAGCACCCCAAGTCCTGCATTGTTCCAGTCGGGGTAGAATGTAAAATCACCGGCAAGCTGGTAGTTGCTGGTCCACACCGCAGCCTCGTTAACCTGCAATCGTTGCGCCAATTTCGATGCCAGCACATCACTGTTGGCAATCACCGGTGAACCCGTTGGTCCGCGATAGAGACCGAGAATGTGGTTGCGGCGACTAGTCACACCGGTGGCATTACTGTGGATAGAGTAGAAAATGTCGGCACCGCTGCTATTGCACAGTGCCACAATGGTCGAGAGTGCAAGATCGTCGTTGGATGTATTTGTCACACGCGACATGCTTGTAGTGTAGCCCTTGGCTCGAAGGCAGTTATTGAGGGCAAAACCCTTTTTCAAGTTGGAGTTGGATTCCCAATAGCCGGCCGTGTCGCCAGTTGCATAAGGGTAGATGGTCACATTGCGATCATCGCTGTCATGACCACCATGCCCGGGATTAATATAAACGTGCGGCTTCACCACCTGTGCCCGTGAGATGCCGGTAGCAATCACCGCAACCGTCATTATTAATGCTAATGTGTAATGTATCTTTTTCATAATTGTGTTGCGGTTATTGGTTAATATCAATAGTTATCAGAGTGATATTGCCGTCAATAGTAGTGTAGGCAATCTTGCCTCCGCCGGCAGTGGGCTGCATGGTCATCGATGTGGGTGACGTGAGCTCATGGCACCATGAGCCATCGGCCTTGAGGAGCATGATTTGCGACGAAGTGAACTGGTAGCTGTCGTCGGTTGTGTTTTGCGCCACCAGGTAATCGTTGTCGTACCAAGCGGGCATCTCATAATTACCAAGCTCGGCAAGAATGTTGCCATCAAGGTCGATGACCACAATGCCACGACCTGCGGCAAAGAATGCCACCTTGTCGCCTGCAGGCGAAAGCGATGGCCACAGATAGCCGGCATAACTCTCAACAGGAGAAAAACGGCGTTCGTTGCCGTTGACATTAATAATCACTTGTGAACCTTGAGTTGACACCACAGTCCCCATGTGCTGAGCGCTGGCAAATGAATGTTTCTTGCCCTTGATGGCAATTCCTTGGGTTCCCACAGCAGGCAGCACTGCTCCATGTTGCGCCTCGAGCACCACATCGTTGGTTCTACGCGCCATGTCGTAGCGCATGCCAGTGCGGTAAACGAGATGACTCTTGGCATCGACTTTGCTGGTTACATAATACACGTTGCCGTCGCTGCTCCAGTTGGCAAAAAATCCAGCCCCATCCTGGTCGCTGATTGCCGCAACATCGCGTGTAGTCAGGTTAAGCATCTTGAGCCCATGAGCATCAACGTCGCTGTAGAGCAACATGTCGCCTTGGGCATTGAGTTTGGGATAGAAGCCTGTCTCTCCGGCGTTGAGTATAGCGGTCGATGAGGTCACCACAACCCGCTGTGCGCCACCCACGAGAGATGCTGCAAGCATGACAATTAATAATAGATGTTTCATTGCAAAATAGTTTTATTTCATGATAAATTATTACCAAAATGTAGATTTTTGCAAAGATAACTAGAAAAATTTAAAAATGCAAGATTGAAAGATATTAGGAATAAAAATGATTGATATTGGCTTTTTTGTCAGGAAAATCGTTATCTTTGCCAAGCAAAGAATAACTGAAAATATATGGACTACGACGTTGAAGATGTAATAGCTGTGATTGATCGTGAGCGATATGTTCGTGACTTTCGCGATGTAGCCACCTTTGAGGAGTGCTGCCGACAATGCCCAAACTATGGCAACCGCTGGGGCTGTCCACCTTTTGACCACGACACGCTACACGACCTGCTACCCTACAGCAAGGTGATGATTGTGGGCATGAAAATCTCGCCTCGCGACAGTAAAATGCCGCTCAATCGCGTGTACGACCTGATGCGCCCCGAACTTGAACGCGCCAACGAGCGCCTGCTCTCGCTCGAGAAGCAATCGGGTGGCATGGCATTCGGCTTCGTGGGCAAGTGTCCTTATTGTGGCGGTGCTCCCTGTGCCCGCCGCGAGGGCAAACCTTGCCGACATGCCGACATGGTGCGCCCATCGCTCGAGGCCTATGGCTTCAACGTGTCGCTCACCGCCAGCGAGGTGCTTGGCATCGACATGCAGTGGGGCAAAGATGGCAACATGCCCCGCTATCTAACGCTAGTGTGCGCACTTTTCTTCAACGGCCCAGATTTGCAATGGTAGAGTTTTTTGCACACATTAGGCTGTAAAAAAACTTATATTTTTCATTTTATATTTATGTCTACTTGCACTAATTTGTTGTAATTTTGCATCACAATGAATGTTGACGAAAAATACATGGCTCGAGCTCTGCAACTGGCACGCCAAGGGGCCGGGCACACCTCACCCAACCCCATGGTGGGCGCGGTGATAGTGCACAAGGGATTGATTGTGGGCGAAGGATTTCACCGCTGCTGCGGCGAAGGGCATGCCGAGGTCAACGCCATTGCCAGCGTGCGCGACCATGACGTGCTGCGCGAGAGCACAATTTATGTCACCCTTGAACCCTGCTCCCACTATGGCAAAACACCTCCTTGCGCCAAGTTGCTCATCGACAAGGGCATCAAGCGAGTGGTAGTGGGATGTCTCGACCCATTTGAGAAGGTGAGTGGCCGCGGCATCAAAATGCTTCAACAGGCCGGCATTGAGGTGACCGTTGGTGTGCTGGAAGACGAGTGCCGTGCCCTCAACAAGCGCTTCTTCACAGCCCACACCAGTCACCGCCCATGGGTGTTGCTCAAGTGGGCACAAAGCCAAGACGGCTTTATCGCCGGAACGGGCGGCGCCACAGTGCAACTGAGCACACCGCTCACGCAGTGCCTCGTTCATCGCGAGCGGTCGATGGTTGACGCCATCATTGTGGGTGCCCGCACCGTTGCTAATGACAATCCCTCGCTCACCACGCGCCACTGGAGCGGCAACTCTCCGCTGCGTGTTGTGATTGACGGCAACATGACAATTCCTGCCGCCAGCACCATCTTGACCGATGGCGCCAAAACTCTGATTTACAATTCGGTAAAAAGCGAAATAACAGGTAGTGCCCAGTGGGCACAAGTTGACATCATGCCCTCATCGTGGCTCGAAGACCTGTACCGCCGCGGCATCACCAGTGTGATGGTTGAGGGCGGTGCCAGCATTTTGCGTCAGTTTATCAACTCCAACTGCTGGGACGAGATGCGCATCGAGATTTCCCCATTGAGGCTTGGCTCGGGAGTCAAAGCCCCCAACTTCACCGCAAGCAACATCATTCACACCACCATCGACGGTAATGAAATTCTTAGAATCCTCAAATAAAAAACGAAAAGTTTAGCACAATCAATTATTAGCAACCTGGCACTCTCAGGATTACCACTCGCTGCTGGCACCACCGCCGCCGCTGTCGCCGCCGCCCCAGTCGCTGTCACTGTCGGAACTGTCATCGTTGTCCCAATCAAAATCGTTGTCATCCCAGTCGTAATCGGAATCCAGGTTGTCGAAATCTTCACGAGTATAGCCCATTGCTCTAACTTTACTCTGCCACTGCCAGATATCCTTTTTATACATTTTCTTGCGGAACGCATCGCTACGCTTGGCGGGAGAAGCATTAAACGAGTAGAGGTCAAAATTGGTGGGCCTGAAGAAGGCATACCACACAGCACCCAAGAAAGCAAAGTATAAAAGAAAATAAGTGACTCGCTCAGAGGTTTCACTAGGCGCGAACATATCGCTCACCGACTGATAGAATATAATTATACTGCCAATAATAAATGCCACCGCAACAATCCAGCCTGCAATGCGGGCCAGCCGGTCGGCCTTGATGCGAGATGGTGAGCCCTGCACAAATGAAATTTCATTCAATTTCTTGATATTCAAACCAATAACGAGAGCAATCAGGCACATCACAAAACCGACAATATCAATGAAGATGTACTCAAAGGTAGTGACACGTGTCACGCCAAAGATGAAGTGACCTACCACACACACCAGCACAGCCAGCGTCTCCTTGATCCATGTGGGTGCCGGGAAATCATAGCGCGTGCTCGCGGCCGGCTTGGCAGGTGGTGGTGGTGGAGGCGGCAGCTCGCCATTGACTTCGTTTTTAAGACGATTTACCGATTCGCGAAGCTCGGCAAGTTCGCGCTTAGCTGCATCAAGCTCACGGTGCAAAGTGATGGTTTGCGACATTGATTGTGATTTATTTTGGGCCATAAAAAAAATACTAATTAATAAATTACCACGAGCTGCTCGCGCCACCGCCACCGCTGGAGCCACCGCCCCAACTGTGACTGCTTGAACTGGAATGTGAACTTGAGCTATGATAGCTGCTGCGACTGGATTTATAGGAACTGCCTGAACTGTAGGAGCGCCCCCCCGACGACACAACTGCCACCAAGGGCGTAGCCATGAGCGAGTACCAATCCTTCTTGCCGGGCATGAAGAAGAAATACCACACAAGCCCAAAAATCAAGACGTAGAGTATCACATAGATTATAACCGCGATGCGCGCGTTGCTCTCCTCTTCCTCTTTTTGTTCCTTGAGGAAAGTGGCTATTTCCTGCGGATACTCTCCCTTCATGGCCGGCGTGATAACCTTCACAGCCTTGAGGATGGCGAGGCCATAGTTATTCTCCTTGAAGGCGGGAATCATCGAGTCGGTCTGAATCTTCTTGCATAGCAGGTCGGGTAACGCACCCTCAGCACCATAGCCGGTGTGAATGCGCACTTTTCCATTGCTTGTCTCGGTTTTAGGTTTCACGAGCACGAGCACACCGTTGTTCTTTTCCTTATCGCCTATCCCCCAGTTGTGAAACAATTCCTGGCAATAATCCTCGACAGCTATGCCTTCGAGCGACTCAACGGTCACAATCACCACCTGCGTCTTGTTGTAAAGATACAAGGATTGCAACGAGTCGTTTATCACCTTAAGGTAGGGTGTGTCGATTACGTGGGCGTAGTCGTAGACCAGCTCATTGGCATTGGCGGGTCGAGGAGGAATGCCTGCTCTGGCGGTCAATGCCGCAGCCAGCACAACGACCAGCGGCAGCAAGCGCCTTATTGCTGATAATGATTTTTTCATGACAGTGAGGTGTTAAACAACATAAACAAAATGGGCCGATTGCACTAATATTATCAGGAATCCGATGGCTGCGGTAGCGCTCACCAGCAGGCCATTGAAGTAGGAAATCTTGTCGGCCGCAATGCGTTCCTTGGAGCCCTTGGCATAGGAAATCTTGTTGAGTTGCTTCACGCGATAGCCCAAAAAGATGCCCACGGCGCACAGCACGGCTCCAACGATGTCGAGATAGATGTAGGAAAAAGTGGTGTAGCCGGTCACGCCCATCAAAAAATGAACCACAACGCAAACCATGAGCACCCAGGCCTCGGTAAACCATGGCGCCACAGGGTAGTCGTAGCGGTCTTTTTTCTTTTTTTTGGCTTCTTGTTTTTTGGTTTTCCCTGCCGAGGTCTTAACCGTGTCGGCAGTGGACACCGCACTCTTGGCTGTGGACGCCACGGCCGCACGTTTAGTTTTCTTCTTCGCGTTCTCAAGGGTAATCACTTCACGCTTGAGCTGTTCTATCTCATTGCGTGATTTTGCCAACTCCTGCGCCAGCGCTTCCAGGCTGTTGTCGACTTGATTAAGTGGTGGTGGCGCCTGGCGCGCGGCAATAGCTTGTGCGAGCGAGGGGGGTGCAACATGAAAGATGCCGGCAATCTCATCAACTTCTTTGGCCGGCATCCAGGCAGTCATCCCCTGGCGCCACACCAGCGTCTCGGGCGTCAAGCCATTACGCAGCAGTTCTTCTTTCTTGAACGGCCCGCTATATTTACCGCCATTATTGCTAATATAGTATTCCATAAGGTTCTTATTTTAGTATTGCACACCACAAAGTTAAGTAAAAAAAATGAATTTTACATCATGCGCGCAACCAAA
>DGWL01000069.1 GCA_002396125.1 Porphyromonadaceae bacterium UBA4259 | reverse complement strand
ACCGGACTGAGCTACATCCCGAACTGTTGTTTCGACTTGAGAAATGAATCTCGATTTTCGAAAAGCGATGCAAAGGTAATGTAACTTGATGAAATGTGCAAATTTTTTAAACTTTTTTTATCTTTAAATTTTCACAAAGCATGTTTTTTGCAATTTGTTTCTCTTGTGTAGAGCTATGCTGGTGCCTGAAAGCAGGCCGTTAATGCCTGGTCGGCACTTTGTGAATGTTGATGGCATAGCAATTTGATGATGAAAGAGGGGAACACTTCGAAGCGATTCCCCTCTTTCGTGCGATGCATATATTGAGCATAATAATAAACTTCATTTTATGCCCTCTTGCAATGGTGGAATATCAATATTCCATCATTGGCGGGAGTTCCTTGGCTTGTGCTACCATTTTCTCCACCTCGGTCAGTGCCGGCACTCGATTGACGAGGTTCTTTGCGGCATTCACTTCCTCGAGTTTAAGCTGCAAGTTGGCAGGCACGCGGTTGCGAAGCTCTTTCACGGTGTCAACTCCTGCGGCCTCGAGCAGTTCACTGAACTGCGGACCCACTCCGTTGATGCGCATCAGGTCGGCGTGGTTGGCCCACTTGAGAATTAGTTTGCCGGTAATGCCGGTTTCTTCTTCCAGCGCTTTGCGTCCTGCAGGTTTGGCGCATTTTGCAAGCAGAGCATCGGTGTCCTTGATGCCTGCGGCTATCAGTTTCTCGGCATAGATTTCGCCCACGCCCTCAATGTCGATGATTTTATAGGTCATAATGTAATGAATTTAAATGTTTGATAATAGGTTGGTTTCTATCGGTTGCAAATATACTGTTTTTTATTGCAAAATGCAAGTCCTTGACAGGTTTTTTGCGTGAGGTTGCAAAAAAAGTGAGATTATTCTCAATTTTGTGCTATGAGATGTCGAAGTATTCTTTATACCTGTCGAGCAGGCATGATCCCGACTGGCACACTGATTGCGGGCTCATGAAGTGGCTGAACTCATAGGTGATGACCTTTTCTAGCCGGGCGGCTTTGGCCGCACTGAGTTTTAGTCGCAAGTGGTCAAAATCGGTGGAATAGAGTCGAACCGGCATTTGGGCGTCGTAGGTCTCGGCGTTGCCCCAGCACTTGATGCCATGCTGCTGTGCAATGAGATGGCATGAATGGTAGAAGCGGGCACAATCAATGTCGCTCACGCTTGTGTCCTGGATGGTGCAGATGTCAACCACGCCCGACAGTTGCGACATTATTTCGTTCCACTGGGCTTCGTAGTCGAGCGCTGAGTCATGTTCTTCCACGCTTTCTTCAATAAGTTTGTTTCCGTCAATCCATGGCGAGATGATGATGCTCTTGCTGCCCGAGATGGCTTTGCAGTGCTTGCACAAGTCAATAACGTCAACCAGCCGGTGACGGGCTTCCACGCTCACTTCTTGCCCTATGAACCAACCGCCGAAGCTGTGGTGCCGGCTTCCGTAATTATTCCAAATCTCGCTACTGAGGGCGTGATTGATGCCAGCGAGGTTCTCGTTGGAAATGCGTGGTGAGTGGCTGGAACCATAAAGCCCGCAATAAACGGTAAATCCCCACTTGTCGGCTAGCGTCAGCAGCAGGTCCAGCTTGTCAAACGAGGGATGGGGTAGGCCTTTGGAGGCAAGAAATGCCGAGGGATACAGCAGTTTCATGTCCAGCCCGGCATGGGGCAATACAATGCTGTCGATGCCAATTGATTTCATGAGCTTGAATTCCTTGTCCCACTCGGCCATGCCCCAGTTGTGAAAAGGCATGTCGCGTGACAACTCGTCGATGAAAGTGCCGGTAATTTTCATGCAATCGTCCTTGTGCAAAAACTTGTTGCGGAATGATGGCTTGTCTTGCCCTTTAAAACTCAGGTTAAGACCGGTGGCGATGCCGGCAATGGCTATGCTCTTTAAGAAATGTCTGCGGTTTCCCATTATTAACAGTTGTGTTGAGAATTATTTATATCTTGATGAGTCTACACTGTTGCCCAGCGAGTCCACCCAGTTGCGGCCGTTCCACCAGATGGGCTTGTTCAGCATGGTGTCGAAGTAGCAGTAACCTGTGTATAGGGCATCGGCCGGGCGTGCGGCTGTTGCACCGCTGATTGACGACACCTGCTTGCCGGCAACCATCACATGATAGGCGGCGGCTGGCTTTTGGCTGCTGTTGTCGCTGAAGTATTTGCGCGAGGCAAAGGTTGACTGCTTGTCGAATGACAGGTACACAACGGCGCTTGGTGACTCTTGTTGCGCCGTGTTTTCCACAATGAAACCGTTGCCGGTAATGGTGTCCTCCTCAAAGTTCAGATTGACACATTCCTTGCGTTGCGTCTGACACAGGGCGCTGTTGAGCGTGATATTGAGTTTCTTGAAGGTTACATCGCATGAGATGTTTTGCTTGGCATTAATGGTGAGGCGCTTCACCTTGCGGTCACGCACCACCTCAAGCGGATGGTCGCAACACCAGTTGAGGCTCTCCTTGAGAGCCACATCGCCCACTAAAACAATGCGTTTCACGTTGCGGTAATTGTAGTCACTGGCAATGCGGTTGATGGCATCCTTCATGGTGATGGGGTGCATAAAGTAATTACCCAGGTTGCTTGGCATCAGGGCATTCTCTTTCTTGGCGAGGGCGGCGTCGGTGGTGTGGTGCGTGTCGCACACATACACCGTGTCGCCCACATTGCAGTCGACATAGGTGCTAGCGCTGTAGGTCATGCGACGGTGCACCTTGTTGTGGTTGGTGACTACATAGGATTTCACGTTGTAGTAGTCCTTGTTGTAGCTTTCGTCGGCCACAGTGGGGTAGAACGACCCGGGGTGCGCATTGTTGAGGATTATAGTTGACAACACATTTAGGGCGATATAGCCGTAGCCCGTGGTGGCTTCCTGCACACCGGCGCTGTTGTTGAGCTGGATTGTTCCTTTACTCAGGCAGATGATGCTCTCTTTGTTATATTCGATATAGGGCGTGTTGAAAACAAGTTGCAGGGCATAGCCATAGAGCCCTATCTGGTAGCGCTCAATGCAGCATGCGTTAAAGGTGGCGCTGGTCTGGTTGCCGATGATGCCCACCGTGCGCATATTACCGCCCTTGAACACGGTGGAATACTCGTTGAGCAAGCCCTCGACCATTGCTGAGTAGAATTTCCTGGTGCTGTCGGCATTCTTGGGTGAGGTCTCGGTGCAGCACACCTGCACCGAGTTGAAAAGGCCATCGGTGAGTTCGGCTCCCAGCGCCATTCCAAACATCGACGTCCTGATGCTGCATCTCTCCACAACGAAGTTCCAGCCTTTGGCAAGATACATGCCCAGCCTGAAGCCGTGAATCACCACGCCCGAGATGTGAGCGTGAATCATGCCTATCTCGCGCAGGCCGCCAAAGGTGTCGTTGGTTGTGCTCAGCGCTATGTCGCTTACAAAGTAGGGGCCGCCATAATAGGGGTCGTCGGGGAAACTGGGGTCGTAAACGGGAGATGTGGAATTCTGCACACGGTGAAACATGTCAAATCTCTTGCCCGAGTTGCTCATCGACACCACACGGTTCTTGCTGTTGAGCTTCACGTTAGATGGCTGATAGATGTCGGTGTCGAGTGCGAAGCCGTTGGGATTTGACAGGTTGGCAAGGATTGTTGTGGTGTCGTTATAGCGGTAGAGGTTGCTGGGTGAAGAGCCTTGCAGTTTCACGTTGGCCTTGACATAGACAGTCGACGCTATCATGTAGGTCTTAGGTAAAAACCTCACCACAAAAACTCTTGAGGAATAGGCCGCATCGATGCATCGCTGAATGGCTTCCGAGTCGTCGCTCTTGCCGTCGCCGCGGGCGCCAAACAGTTCAGGGTAGAAATGGTCGCAATTGAACTTGCCGCTGAATGTCACGTTGCTGAAAGTGGGGGCTATGGTGTTGAAACACAAAGTCACGTTGTTGCCGGTGATTCGGCCATTGGAGATTGTGCCGCCTTGAAAGACCAGAGTCGACCCATTGCCCACACTCACATCGCCTGTAATAGCTTGAGTTATTACGTACACTTTGCCGGGGGCACTGAATTGAGATGTTGCCATTTATGTTACAGTTTTGTCGTGATTACATAAATAATTGGCAAATATAATAAAAATAAATCGCTTGGCAAAGCGATTCTGTAAGTTTGAGATGTTTAATTCTCATCGGCCATGGGTATTGGTGTGAGGGACACACCAGGGCATTTCTCGGGAACATTCCTTTAGTGGAGCGGTAGACGGGACTCGAACCCGCGACCCTCAGCTTGGGAAGCTGATGCTCTACCAACTGAGCTACTACCGCATTATTGTTTTTTTGTGGCATTGCGCACGCAACGTTGGTGCGCAATGGTTGGTTCCTGTTGTGATGTGAGTCGCCGCTGCGATGGTAATCGTCAATGAGCCTTTTGGATGCTCACCACGCTATCGCTGTTGTTGGGCTTCTCAATGTATTCCACAGTAATCTCATCGTCGATCGACCAGTTGTAGAACACCTCGCTGTTGTTGCGGTCGAGCTCGGGATAGGAGAATTCAATGGTACTGTCGGGGGCAACCTCAATCCACACGCTGTTCATGGCTCCGTCCATCACCTTTCCGGTAACTGATTTCACCTCATCGCCGGTGCTGTCGGGCAAAGCGGTCACCATGGGGTTGATGACGGTGGTGTCGAGTGTGTCGGCTTGCTTGGTCTCGCCAGTGCAACCTTGCAGTGTGCTGCCCACAACTGCTGCCAAGGCCACGAGTGCCACAACTGGAAGTAATATCTTTCTCATTGTGTGATTACTGTTACATGTTTGTTAAAAATGCAACGCAAAGTTATAGGTTTTTATGCAAACAAGCAAGAAAAACAGCCCTAAACGATGATTGTGGCACGTTTTTTCTGTTTTTGTGTCGCGATGTCGTTACCTTTTGCCCACGCCGTTTGCATAGTTGATAAAAATTGTATACTTTTGTGAGTTATTTATCATTGTTGCATAACCATTCTATTTTATCATAATGACGAAATTCAAGAAGAAACTGAAAATAGCACTCCTGGTCATTGTGCTGCTCTTTGGAGCACTCGCTGTGGCGATGTCGATGACCAACCCAAGCAACAGCGACCACCTGAGTGTGATATCCGACTATCTCAACAATTACGACTGGTCGCAGGTGGAGCTCACCGAGGAGCAACAGGCGCAGTACACTGCGTTCATGAGCTCGGGAGCCAATGCCAACATCATGGACAAGGAAGTGAAACCGGCATTCCAGGTCAACGACTATGGCTTGTGGTCGGTGGGCACTCTCAAGGGCAAGGACGTGACGCTAGGCATGTTCAACAAGGTTGTGCTGCTTGATGGCGAGGACATCCCCAAGCTGCTCATCGATCGCGCCGAGAACAACGACAAGTAGTTAAATCGAAACATTCAGTGTGTGGCCCGAAGCCTCATCAAGAACATCCTGCTAGTGGTCGCGGTAGCCGCGATTGCCACATCGGTGGCATGTGTGCGCAGTGCCGACGAGGGAGGACGCGTGCGCGATGACTTGCCGTTGCAACGCTTGCGCGACGGCGACTTGCTGTTTCGCTGCGGAGTGGGCACACAAAGCCGCGTGGTGACAGGCCTCGACACTGCGGGCGGCGAATATTCCCACGTGGGAATCGCCTTTAACGACGGCGGCAAGTGGCGCGTGGTGCATGCCGTGCCCGGAGAGAGCGCCGATGGTGTGGACCGCGTCAAGATCGACGCCGTCGACACTTTTTTTATGACATCACGAGCCGTGCACGGAGCTGCGATGCGCTTCAAGTGCGATGACGCTACCGCGCGGCGGGCGGCCATTCGCGCTCG
>DGWL01000053.1 GCA_002396125.1 Porphyromonadaceae bacterium UBA4259 | reverse complement strand
TAGATGTCCTTGTTGTTGAGGCTCAGGTAGTCGTAGCGCACGGCGAGCTCCAGGTCGCCCCACTTGCGGCCGCGCGATGGCTGGGTGAACTCGCCCTCGGCGGTGTTGAAGCGCTGCTTGCCGCCAAAGAGCAAGCATGATGCGTGAACGTACCAACCGCCAAAGTTGTAGGTAGCCTTAGCGGCATCAACCGAGTTGCGAATCCACTCAGTCTGGAGGCGTGCGGGGCCATAGTAGGCAGCACCCTCAAGACCATAAAGGAGAGTGTGGTCAACATCGGGAATCACATCGGTGTCGAGATATTTCTTGCGGTTGATGCTTGTGGCATTGCGTGTGCTGAAACGCTCGCCGCCGTACTCGTTGGTGGCAACGTCGGTCTTTGGAGTGCGATAAGAAATCTTAGCGCCGGCATAGAGACCCCAAGTGCGGTCCTTGGCATATGGCATGAAGCCCACTTTGCCGGTGAATGAGTAGCCTTGACTGCGACCAAAGTCCTTGTTGTTGTCCTGAACGTAGGTGAGCTCTTCCTCGCCGGCTACAGTCTGGAAGAACATACCACCGGTTGCGCGGAAGTGGTCGCGCAGGTAGGCAACCTGAATACCCAAGTGACGTGAGGGAACCAGTGCTTTTACCACCATTGGACGCTCCATGAAGGTGAGGTAGCGCGATGTGGTGGTCTGCTCCATTGAGAAGTCTTCCTTGAAGTTACCGGCTTTAATTGACACATTAGGGATGCCGTCAAATTGCACGATAGCGTCCTTGAGCTCAAACTTGCCATCGGCAAAATCAACGTCAACCTCGCCATACCAGTTGTAGGGCAGGCGAGCTTTCACGGCGAAGCGTGCGCGACGAATTGAGGCACCGTTGCCAATCTTGTTATAACCCTCTTTCTTGCCAAAGAACATAGCGCCGTCAACTTGAACGCGGTTGTCAAACCACAGGCGGTACTTCTTGTTCTTTGATTCAAAAGTAAGAATGTTGTTGCGTTGTTCCGAGATAACTTCCTCTCGGTCGACTTTCACCCCATACTGGTTGGTAGTGGCGAGTTCGTCATTTTGTGCCCAGGCGCAACCTAACGACGATAGCGCCAGCACAAAGGTTAATGTTAATAATTTTTTCATTGTACTAAAACTGTTAAGTTAATAAAAGGATAATTTATGAATTATATCATTTTTAAATAATCAACAATATTCACGCTGCGGTCGAGCCTTAGTTTGCGCCTGAATCGGTATCGGCTCACTTCCACGCTCTTGGGTTCCACGTTGAGCATGCTTGCGATGTCTTTGGTCGAGAAGCCAAGCCTGAGCAGGATGGCGAGTCGCTTGTCTTTTTCCGAGAGTTGAGGGCAGCGCATTAGCAGGCGGCTCACGAAGTTCTTGTGTAGTTCTTCCACTTGGTTGTAGAACTGGTCCATTTCGCCGGTGAGTTTCATGTTCTCGTTGAGTTTGACCACGGCTTGTTGTAGCTCGCTGCGCAGAGTGGGAGCATCGACATCGCTATCGCATAGCTGTTGCAGTTGTCGGCTCAAGTCTTCTAGGTATTGGCGCTGTTGTTTGATATAGAGCGACAAGTTCACCAGTTCCTTGTGCTTGATGTCAATCTCGCATGTCATCACGTTGAATTGCGATGTCACAGCGGCCACATCAAGGCGGTTGCGCTCATCGCCTGCCTTGCTGCTGTGGGTGAGCTCTTCGTTAAGAGCCTTCTTGGTAATCTTATGGCTGCGGCGTTGACGTGAGTAGAGTGTTACGAACCCGCAAGTGACGATTATAAAGCAAGTGACGATCAGAATGAGAACAGGGTGACGAACAATGCTGCACATCAACATCACAAGCAAGAATGCAAGTGCGGGGGTGACAATCGAGATTGTGGCAAGATTGGTAATGCTGCGATGGCGGGTGCCGTTGCTAATCTTGCTGCACTCTCTAAGCTGGCTGGGCGACACTATCACAGGGGTAGCGCCCAATAGTGCGGTTGCGCCTATATTTCCCAGCAGCAACACGGTTATTGTGGCATAAAGTGACGGTAGTGCCCATCTCATGGGTTTAGCCATTGAATTTTCATTATTGAGAACAATGGTCATGGGAAATGCCATCGCTATGCTAAGCACAACAATGTAAATGGCTAGATGCGGCAACCAGCTCACGTCAATCTCGGTGCGCAGTGATGAAAGGAATGAAGACGTGAATAGTGCATAGTTGGCGGCGAGAGTAATTCCGCCCAGGATGATGCCGGCCAAAGCAAGTCTTTTCATTAATAAGTTCTTGAGCAATAGGTGCTTGTCGGTCTTTAACACGGTGCGGTCAATAATCTTGTCGTAGAGCGTGAAAAACATCATGCCAAGCACTGGAGCCGCAAGCAGTGATAGTAGAGCCGCGGCCAGCGAGTTGTTATCGAGATTCTGGTTGTAGCAACCAATGCCTATCAGTGCACCCCAAAAAGCGGTCACTGCCGAGGTGTACTGCCCGGCGCTTCTGATTATGGCAATTGTCATAACTATGCCACACATTATTATATAAACCTCTCTCACTCCAAGACCTGTGACTGTCGATGCCGTTTTATTGGTGATGAAGAACGCAAGCATGCATAATGTTGAGGAAACAACAACGAGCATTAGCCCTATCAGTCGCGGTGAAATTAAATCGCGAATGTGTATGCCCAAGAAGCTGACACCAATTTCTCGGTATCCTAGCCATGCTCCCATCAACAGCAGCATTAATATCATTGTCACAATTTCCATGGGCAGGGAAAGTTGATTGATTAACAATTAGTTGGTGTGGCGAATTACCATAATCGAGAGGTGGTCGGCAACGCGAACAGCCTCCTCGGCAAGTTCTTCAACGTGGAGGGTGAAGTAGCGCAGGTGGAACTTCTGGCTGAGCTTGAAGTTGTCCATCTCATGAAATACTCTGCGCTTAATCGACTGGGCCAATTTGCTCACCTCTTTTTCAAAGAAATAGATGCGGTGGGTCTTCTCGCCCACAAAGCGCGGCGCCTTAAAGTAATCGCGCGATGCCTGAATAATTCCTTCAACAGCCAGACCGGTTATCTCCACAAGCTTCAGAAAGTCAACGTTGAGCTCAGAGGGAAAGAATGGAATCTCTATTTCATATTGCCACAAGTTCTTGTGAAGCAGGTTGATAATCTTGTCGAGGTGCTCAAGTAGCTGCATAATGTCAACACGCTGCTCGCTCACTAATGAGTAAGTGTAAAGCTCGTTCTCTATGGTGCGACGCAGCTCGGTGGTATTGTCACGCAGTTGTGTTATCGACTCCAGATTGTCGTCGAAATCTTTCTTGTTGCCTTCCAGATAGTTCTTAATGCCGTTCTTGTAGGTCAGAACGCATTCATCGAGATTGTCGAGGAAACTGTCAAGGTCGCTGATGGTCTTATTAGTCTTTTTGGTTCCAAACATAATAATGAGGCATTAATGTTACTAAATGCAAAAATACAATACAAAAATTAAATTTGCAAATGTTGTTTGTTGCAGCATGTTGTTAAAGGCTATTTGATTGTAGTGTTTTATTTTAAATTAATATAATGAGAATCAGCATTTTTGCATTTTATGTGTAGGGTTAAAAAATTAAGCGAAAAAAGAAGTGTAGTGTTTAAATATTACTCGTGTAGTTTTAAAACTGTTGTTTGTAGTGGGTTGTATGGGTAAAAAGAGGATGTGTCATTTTGACGCACCCTCATGTTATAAGGTTTAATCAAAAAAGTGCTGCGGATTTAAGGTAGATATCGATGGTAAGAGAATTGAAATCCCTGGCAACTACACTGAGCAAGAAGCCAAGGATTTTGTAAATGAAATGTACGGCAAGAAATAAAAAGTGGATGTGTCATCTTTGACACATCCACGGTGAGATGTAGGTGATGAAAAAAGTGTGTTATTGCTTAACTAGCACCAGGTAGCCTTTGGCTCCAATAGCCAGAGTGCTGGTGCTGGTCAGTGTGATGTCGGCGCAGGTGGGACCGCCGGCAATGGTGCGGCTGTCGAGCCACACCTGGTAATTGCCGGCGTCGATGCCGTCGATACTGGAAGTTACATCGGTATTGCCCAGATTGAGCACTACGAGCACAGTGCTGTTACCGTTGCTCTTGGTGTAGGCCATCACGTTGCCGCTGCTGCAACCGTGGAATGTGGCAGCGGTGCCATTGGCAAGAGCGGGTTGAGTGTGGCGCAGTGCAACTAGGGTGCGAATGGTGTTGTGCATCTTGGTGTCGGTACTGTTCCAGTTAATCTTGGTGTCGTGGAAGTAGTCGAGTATTTGGTCGTTGCCCACCTCCTGGCCATTGTAGAGCAGTGGCATTCCATAGATTGTGAAGATGAGTGTGGTGAGGGCATACTTATTGGGGCCGTACATCTTCTCCAGTGTTCTGCCACCGTCGTTGAAGTTTTGGTCATGGTTGGTGAGATAGGTCATGCGGTCGAAGCTGCGGCCAAAGCTCTCGCTGATGAATGTTTCGCAATAGCCCTTGAGGGTGTTGCCGTTGGTGCCGTTGGGTCCGAAACGCTCTAGCTTGCCGCTTTGCAAGTTCCATGCGTAATCGTAGTCGAAGCCCACGTTCAGGAGTTTGCTGGCATCGTGCACAATGTCGGTCTCGGCAATCATGGTGAGTGCCTTGTCGCCGGCATGACTGCGCAACATGGGAATGGTTGCCGCCCAATAGCTGCCGGGAATTGCGTTGCTCGACACGTAGTCGCAACGATAGCCGTCAACATCGGCCTGGTCAATCCAGAAACGCAGACAGTCGTTCATTGCTTCGCACAGGTCGGGGTTGCTGTAGTTGAGTTGGTACACATCGCCATAGTTGTTGGGATGCACCATCTGTCCGTTTTGGGTTGTGTAGTACTCAGGATGCTCAGTTACCCACACGGCATCGGTAGCTGTGTGGTTGGGTACCCAGTCGAGCACCACCTGCATGCCAAGCTCATGGGCGCGGGCAACGAAATTGCGCAGGTCGGCAATAGTGCCATAGCTGGGATTTGTGGCCTTGAAATTGGTGGCTGCGTAGGGACTGTTGATGCCGCCCCCGCGTGGATATATTGGCATGAGCCACACGATATCGATGCCCAGAGTGCGCAGGTCGGCTAGCTTGGCCTGAGCTGCAGCAAACGTGCCTGCACTGGTGAATGAACCCACGTTCATCTCGTAGATGACACGGTTTTTGTCGCTCACAGCAATAGTGTTGTCGACCTCCAGTGGACGGCTCTCTCCCGGTTCTATGACGTCGCCACCACCGCCATAGCTGGTCGTTGATACCAAATAGGTGCCATCGGCAGCCACGCGGATGTAGATGTCCTCATCGTAGCTGAAGCCTTGCATCAAGTCGTGTTGCTTGCCACCGTTATTGTTGTTCACTATCCAGTTGGTGCCGGTGGTTTGGTAGTATTTCTTTGGCATTTCAAATGTGTACCACAACTCGCCATCAATGGTGGTTGAGCTCGTGTAATGCTCGCCGGGCCATGTTGCCTGCACAGGTGCAGCGTCTTTCCACACATAGAGGCAGTAGTCGTCCCATCCCAGGTCGCTGTGCAAGTACACCACAGGTGGGGGAGTGCCGTCATCGTCTATTACATAGCCATTGTTGTTCACCGTGAGATAAATGTCATTATTGCCCATTGTGAACTCGGTCATCAGGTCGAGTTGCTTGCCTGTGCCTCCTGTCACAGCACTATAGTTGTTGGCGATGTAGTTGAGGGATTTGCCATAATAACCGTCGGTCAAGTCAAACTGGTAGTAACTCTTGCCGTCCTTGGTCACTGTGCCGTTGTGGTGCAACCCGGGCCATGATGCTAACCCTGCTTCGGGCCATGCGTAGAGCGCCATGTCGCCCCAGTTGGCGTTGTCGCTAATAAAAATCTTCCCCTTTTTTGGTGTGTTATATCCCAGAATCTCGTTGTAGACCCCGGTCACATCGGCCGAGTTTACGTTTTCGTCATCATTGACATCGCTTGTGTCATAATAAGTTTGGTCTCCATTAAGGATGAACTTGTAAAGTGCCGTCACATCAGCGGCATTGACTGCTCCGTCGCAGTTTACGTCGCCATGCACTGCTGCTTTCACTACGCCCAGCGTGGTGAGAATTGTGAATAAAAGAATGATTTTTTTCATGTTTTTTATACTGAGATTAAGTGTGTTGTTTTAGCATTTTGATTGATGAAATTGCTTTAAAACGATGCTAAGTTATAACCAATAGTTTAAAAATGCAAAAAATGAGATAATTCCACCTAGGATTTTGCATATTTGAAATTTATAATTAACTTTGCCATGACATTTGATAATTAGCGGTTTATCGCCGCAGTGAGTTTGATTTTTTCTATGTTTAACTGCACATGCCGCTCTAGTGGTGGATGTGCGCAATAAAAATTACAATAACGATGAAGAAATTAATTGCATTAATGTGTGTGGCAGTTCTCGCAATGGGTGCCACTGGTTTTAACGCTGAGGCTAAAGTAAAGGTTAAGAAGGCTAAGAAGATTGAGAAGGTAGCCAAGGCTCAAAAGATTGACGCAAAAGCCAATGTTCAGGAGGCTAAAGCTTGCGACAAGGATGCCAAGTGTGAAAAAGCATGCGAAAAGGCTTGTGAAAAGGGCGAAATTAAGAAAGTCAACAAGGCCAACGTTAAGGGCATGAGAAACATGCAGAAAATCGAGGGCAAGAAACTTGACGGCGCTGTGAAGAAAGAAAAATGCGAGAAGGATGCCAAGTGCGAAAAAGCCGAAAAGTGTGAAAAGGCCGAGAAATGTGAAAAGGCCGAGAAGTGCGAGAAGGCTTGTGAAAAAGGCATGGCCGGTCACAAGTGCGCTCACAAGTCGCCCTGCTGCAAGGACGGTGCCTGCAAAATGGACGGCAGCTGCGGCAAGGAGAAGTGCAAGCCAGGTAGCGAGAAGTGCTGCAAATAATGCACACGATGCTTAATGACTAAACCGGACGTTGAACAGCGCCCGGTTTTTTTGTGCTTGGCTGTGGGCAAAACTGAAGATTTAGTGGCGTCATGAATGTGTTAATAAAAAAATGTGTAAAGGAGTGGAAAATAGTTAGGAAATGTTGCTGAAATTATTTATATTTGCAGTCACAAATCATTTAAATAACTGATGCATATTGTCATTGCAGGAAATATAGGTTCAGGAAAGTCGACCCTCACGCGATTGCTGGCCGAGCACTACGGATGGACGCCGCGGTTTGAGTCGGTTGACCACAATCCCTATCTCGAAGATTATTATCGCGACATTCACCGCTGGTCGTTCAACCTGGAGGTTTATTTCCTCAAGGAGCGATTCCGCGACATGCTTGCCATTGCGCAAAGTCAAGGTACAATCATTCAGGACCGTTCAATCTTTGAGGGTGTGTATGTGTTCATGGCCAACAACAAGGCTATGGGGCATCTTAGCGACCGTGACTTTCGCACCTATATGGAACTCTTTGAGCAAATGTTGTCGATTATCAAGCTTCCCGACTTGATGATTTACCTCAGGGCATCGGTGGCACACTTGGTGGGCAACATCCAGAAGCGCGGCCGTGACTATGAGCAAACGATGCAGCTGGAATACTTGGAGAACCTCAATCGCCGCTACGAGGAGTTTATCACCGAGCACTACAAGGGGCGAGTGATGATAGTCGACAAGGATAGCCTCGACTTTGAGAACAACCGCAACGACTTCACGAGCATCACTTCTCGCATCGACAGGCTCCTCTTTGGCCTGTTTCCAATGGAATAAACTAATCACCATAATATACCTCTTAGAATTATGCACATAGCAATAGCAGGAAACATAGGTTGTGGAAAGACAACACTCACGCGGATGCTTGCCGATCACTACGGCTGGCAACCTAGATATGAATCGGTAAGCGACAATCCCTATCTCGAGGACTTTTATGCCGACATGGAGCGGTGGTCGTTCAACCTTCAAATCTACTTCTTGAACCGCAGGTTCAAGGAAGTAGTAGAGATTTCGCAAAAGCAGAATGAGATTATTGTTCAGGATCGCACCATCTTTGAGGACGCGTGCATCTTTGCTCCCAACCTGCATGCGCAGGGAATGATGAGTGACCGCGACTTTGATAACTATAAGGACCTCTTCGACTTGATGATGTCGCTGGTGAAGCTTCCTGACCTGATGATTTACATCCGCTCAAGCATTTCCACGCTAGTGGCACAAATCCAAAAGCGAGGACGCGAATATGAACAGACGATGCGTCTCGACTATCTGCAAGGCTTGGAGAAGCGCTACGAGGAGTGGATTGAAGGTTACGAGGGACGCCTGCTGGTTATCGACGGTGATAACTGCAAGTTTGGTGAAAACCCCGAGGATTTCAACCAAGTGGTGAAGCGCATCGACGGCTTGCTCTATGGCTTATTCCCGATAGTGTGAGTTGCTGCATCTCTCATTATTGTAGTGAAAATGTTACAAAAACCAATCAAGAGGAAAACTGCTCTTCCTCTTGATTGGTTTTTATTGCTTTGTTTTAACCGGTATTCAGTGAACGGTTATAAATATTAAGTAAAATGGGTCTTGGGGTTGACGCTTGGCGCTTTGTGATTTGCACAATTCGCAATTAATTGCTAACTTTGAGCGTTTAATAAAAAACGAGACTAGTAAGAAACTAATTACCAACAATAATTTACACACCAAGAAATATGTTTAACAAAGAAGTTTATGTGGCGCGTCGTGAAGAGCTCAAGAAGCTTGTGAACGACGGTGTGATTGTGCTCTTTGGCAACAATGAAGCACCCAATAATTATCCTAACAACGCTTATTACCCCTTCCGTCAAGACTCTTCGTTCCTTTACTACTTTGGACAAAAGCGTGATGGACTGGTGGGCGTGATTGACGTGGAGAGCGGCTGTGAAACGCTCATTGGCGACGATATCGACATTGAGGACATCGTGTGGTATGGCTCGGTCGACAGTGTAGCCCACATGGCAGCGCAAGTGGGTGTGGCACAATCGGCTCCAATGGCACAACTCAAGGTGATAGTTGATGAGGCTGTTGCCAAGGGCCGCAAGGTACATTTCCTGCCACCTTACCGTCATGACACCATGATTCAAATCATGGACCTGCTGGGCATTCACCCCAGCAAGCAAAAAGAGGCCGCTTCGCTCGAACTCATCATGGCTGTTGTGAAAATGCGCTCGGTGAAGACACCGCTCGAAATTGAGGAGCTGGAGCGCGCAAGTGTGATTGGCTACAAGATGCACACCACCGCTATGCGGCTAATAAAGCCCGGTATTACCGAGAAATACATTGGCGGACAAATCAACGGCGTGGCGCAAAGTTATGGCGCTCAGGTGAGCTTTGGCACCATCTTCTCGCAGCATGGCGAAATCATGCACGGCAGTCCGTCGATGTCACCGCTTGAGGCCGGACGCCTGGTGTTGTGTGACTGCGGTGCCGAGACCATTGAGCATTACTGCAGTGACAACACCCGCACAATGCCGGTTAACGGCAAGTTTACCCAGCGACAGCTCGACATCTATAGCATTGTAGAGGAATGCCACGACATGGTGCTTGGCGTTGCCAAGCCCGGCGTGAAATACTTTGATGTTCACATGGCTGTGTGCCGTCTCATGACCGAGCGCCTCAAGGAGCTTGGCTTGATGAAGGGTGACGTTGACGAGGCCGTTGCTGCCGGTGCTCACGCCATGTTCCTTCCTCACGGCCTTGGTCACATGATGGGCATGGATGTTCACGACATGGAAGGCCTGGGGCAAATCTATGTGGGCTTCGACGAGGAGACCCGTCCACGTCTCGACCAGTTTGGCACCAATGCGTTGCGCATGGGCCGCCGCCTGCAAGAGGGGTTTGTTGTAACCGATGAGCCCGGCATATACTTCATTCCTGCTCTCATCGACGAGTGGCGTGCTAAAGGACATTGCGCCGAGTTCCTCAACTTCGACATGCTGGAGACCTATAAAGACTTTGGAGGAATCCGTCTTGAGGATGACGTGCTCATCACTGTCGACGGCTGCCGCTTCCTGGGTAAGGACATCATTCCTTATCATCCTAAGGATGTGGAAGAATTTATGGCGCAAGGTTGAAAGGTATAAGTCTGATAAAATAAAAAATGGTGCGGCACTCACATGGAATGTCGCACTGTTTTTTGGGGGGGACAGAGTGTGTAGTATTCTAATAGTCGAAGGTGACAGGAATAAGCATGAAGGCACGCACTGGACGACCATATACTTTGGCGGGGATGAAAGAGGGTAGGGTGCTCACCACGCGCAGGGCCTCGTTGTCGAAGAGTAGCGAGGAGGTTGTGCGCTCAATGGTGGCTCCGGTCACGCTGCCGTCGGTCTCGATAACGCAACGCACAATGCAGCGGGCGTGAATTTTGCCCCCAAGTTGCTTGATAGGGGCAAGTATAGAGTCGGGGATTACGGTAGTGATGTGGCTGGCAATGTATTGGTCAAGTGCTTCATCGCCCCCGGGAAATTGTGCTGCAACGTCGGGGGCTGTGAAAATGTAGGTGCTATCGAGTGCTGTCGCCTCATCGTGTGGTGCCGAGAATGTGGCTGCGGTAGCAGGCAACATGATGCTGCCGCCCAGCACTAATGCCATGCATGTGGTTGCCACGGCTTTTAGAATGCGGAGTGAATGCTTTCTTTGTTCCATGTGCTTTCAGGCGGCTTTCTAGTATCCCAGGTTCTCGCCCACAAGCACCACCTTGTGGCGGCCGGCATTGCGGCTATTGCGCAGCAAGTGAATGTAGCTGCAGATGCTCTCGGGAGAATTGCAGTTGTGGCAAGTGCCGTCGATGCTGCATGGTGTGTTGATGTTGAAGCGCTGGGCGTTGATGGGCGATGCGGTTGAGCGTGCTCGCGCTATGGCAGCCTCGACTGTCGAAGCCACCTTGTTAAGACCTATGACAAATATCACCATCTTTGGTCCCCAAGTGATGGCAGCCACACGGTTGCCGTTGCCGTCGATGTTTACAATTACGCCGTCCTCGCTCAGGGCGTTGGCACTCGAGAGATAAACATCGGCAGTGAAAGCCCGCAGATACATGTTTTGTTTTTCTTCGGCACTTTCCACCACGTCGCGGTCAAGCACTTCGAGGGAGCCACGCTCCTTCAGGGCTTGTGGCAATCCCATGTCGCGAATTGTCATCGAACCACCCCAAGTGACGCTGCTGCCGTCGGTAATGAGTTGTTGCACTTGTTCCACTGCCTGCTGTGCGGTGGGGCAATAGAACGCCTCGATGTGGCGTCGCTGAAGGTTCTTGATAAGTTTTGTCGCCAGTAGTTGGTTGCGTGTTTCGGTAGGTGTCATGAGAGTTATCAGTTGTGATTATCAGTTATCAGTTATCAGTTGGGCTTACTTATGGGTTATAAACCAAAATAGTTTTTGCATGGACTAAAATAGTTTGACGATGTTCTCGGTCATCATTTTTACCGACATTGCCAGCAAGATGATGCCAAAGAACTTGCGCAGGAAGAAGATACCTCCTTCGCCCAGCAGGCGTTGCACCTTGTCGGTAGCACGTATTACCACATAAACCCACACCATGTTGATTGCCAGGCCAATGAGAATGTTTATGTCGTCATACATAGCCTTGAGCGAGATGAGAGTTGTGAGCACTCCGGCACCGGCGATGAGAGGAAACACCATCGGCACGATAGTGGCACCGCCCGATGGGGCATTGTTCTTGAAAATCTCCACGTCGAGAATCATCTCAAGCGCCATGAGGAACATCAAGAAACCGCCAGCGGCGGCAAACGACTGGATGTTGCAGTTGAATATATCAAGAATCCAGAAACCGCCATAGTAGAATCCCACCATGACGATGGCAGAGTAGAGAGTGGCCTTGAGAGCGTTGACCTCGCGGCCTTTGGCCCTTAGTTGCAAAATGATGGGCACCGAGCCCACAATGTCGATGATACTGAGAAGCACCAGCGCCGAACTCAATATTTGTGTGAAGTTGATGGTTCCCATGTTTTAATATGTGTTTTTCGCGTAAAAAAGTATTTCACGCTAAGGTGAGGATGATAATCTGGGCCGTTATTACTCGCAGGAACATGGTGAGCGGGTAAACGGTACTGTAAGCTACCGATGGGGCATCGTTGCCGGCAGTCTTGTTGGCATAGGCCAATGCTGGAGGATCGGTTGTGGCTCCAGCCACTAGTCCCATGATGGTGCAGTAGTTGAGGCGGAACTTGCCACGAGCGATGAGGGTGATGATGAGCAATGGCAGGAACGTGATGAGGAAGCCATAGAGCACCCAGCGCGCTCCCTGAGCGTTGAACACGGTCTCGGCAAAGTTTCCACCGGCGGCAATTCCCACGCTGGCAAGGAAGAGGCATATGCCAAGCTCGCGCAGTAGCAAGTTGGCGCTACTGCTGGTGTATGTCACAAGCTTGATGTTGTGGCCGTAGCGGCCAATTAGAATAGCCACGATGAGTGGGCCGCCTGCCAAGCCTAATTTCATGGGCACGCTCATGCCGGGCAAAGCCAGTGGAATGCTGCCGAGCAAGATGCCCAGGAAGATGCCCAGGAACATGGTGAACATGTTGGGCTGGTCGAGTCGCTTCATCGAGTTGCCAAGCTTGTCGGCAAGGCGATTGATGTCGTTGATGTTTCCTACCACGGTGAGGCGGTCACCCACTTGCAGCGCCAGGTTGGGATTGGCGAGCAAGTCAAGTCCTGCACGGTTAACGCGGGTGACGTTGAGCTTGTAGCCCATGCGCAGTCGCAACGAGCCCAGTTTTCGTCCCGAGAGTTCACTCTTGGTCACCACAATGCGTCGTGAGGTTACAGGGTCGGGGTCTCCCTTCCAGTCCATCTGCTCGTGAGGACCGAGCACTGCGTCAAATATTTCCTCGTCTTGCTGGCTCATTACCACCAGCAACAGGTCGCCTTCCTCAATGAGAGTGTCGCTCACGGGGATGTGCACGTGTCCATCGCCCTTGCGGATGCGTGAGATGACAAAGTTGTGGTCAATAATTTGGTGCAGATGCTGGATTGTGGTGCCAATGATAAGCTTATTAGTCACTTTGTAGGTGACAATGTGTGGCTTGAGTTGTGAGTTGGCATTGTCGTCCTCAATCTCTTTAGCCTCCTTGTCAACACCAATCTTGAAGATGATTTTGAGAACAATCATTGAGAGGATGATTCCCACCACACCTAGAGGATAGGCTGCGGCATAGCCCATCGACATCGACTCGTTGAGCGCTACAGCGTCGTTGCCCATAGTCTCGATTACGGTTTGCTGCGCGGCACCCAGTCCCGGGGTGTTGGTCACGGCACCCGAGAGGATGCCCACCATGTCGGTTATCGTCACATCGCCCACACCGAAGTATATTCCCAATGCTATGGCGATGTTGAGCGCGATAATGCCTATCGCTAGCGCGTTGAGCACAAGTCCTCCCTGCTTGAACGATGAGAAGAACGATGGTCCCACTTGCAGACCAATCGAGAAGATGAACAAGATGAGTCCAAATTCCTGAATGAACTTGAGGATGCTAGGGTCAACTCCCAGCCCCAGGTGGCCGGCTAGGATGCCCACAAAGAGGACAAACGTAGTGCCGAGCGACACACCATACACTTTAATCTTGCCAAGGATTACACCCAGGGCAATCACTATTGCGTAAATAAAAATAGAATGTGCAACACCTGTGCCAGTGAATATTTCAGTTAACCAGTTCATTACAATTGTTCTTGCTTGTTCGTTTTTTCAATAGTTGTCACACCGCCGGCACATGGCAGGCGGTAAATAATGATTTCTTGACTGCAAAGATACAAATAATTCTTTAGCTATTCACTCTTTTCTTGACGAAATCTCTCACAAGGATTTTTTTGATAGAAAAGTGGTGACGCCTCACTCTCGGAAGTAGACGCGCTTGACGCGAGGCGAGATGCTGGTCAGTATCTCGTAGGGAATGGTGCCGCGTGCATCAGCAAGCTGCTCAATGGGAATGTGACGACCGAAGATTTCAATCTTGTCGCCCACTTGGCACTGGGCATTGGTCACGTCGACCATGCAGGCGTCCATGCAGATGTTGCCCACTGTGGGGCATAGTGTGCCGTTGACCCACACGTTGATGGCACCGTTGCCAAAGTGGCGGTCCATGCCGTCGGCATAGCCTATTGAGACCGTAGCGATGCGCGAGTCACGCTCAAGCACTCCACGACGGCCGTAACCCACTGTGGTTCCTGCTTCCCATTGCTTGATGCTGATTACCACGGCACGCACCTCGGCCACGGGCATTAATCCTTCCTCACTGCCGTCGAAGACGGTGCGGATGCCATAGAGCCCCACACCAATGCGCACCATGTCCATTTGATACTCGGGGAATCGCACAATGCCGGTGGTGTTGAGAATGTGTCGCATGATGTGGTGTGAGAAGTTGGCTTGCAGTTGAGTGGCGCAGTCTTCAAAGTATTCCACTTGCTCATGGGTGTAGTCGTCTTGCTCGGGCTCATCGGCTACGCTCAAGTGAGAGAACACGCTCATGGGGATTATCACGTCCTGATTCAGCAGCAAGTCAACAAGCTCGGGAATCTGCTCAAGGGTGAATCCCAGGCGATGCATACCGCTGTCGATCTTGATGTGCACAGGGAAGTTCTTGGCACCATATTTGCGTCCTTCCTTGATAAGTTGCCGCGCTTCCTCCAAGCTGTAGACCTCGGGCTCCAAGTAGCGGTCAAACATAGCCTTGTAGTTGACCGTTGACGGGTTGAGCACGATGATGGGGAGCGTGATGCCTGCCTTGCGCAGTTCCACACCCTCGTCTTGAACGGCTACTGCCAGATAGGTGGCACCGCAGTCTTGCAGGGTCTTGGCAATCTCATAGGAGCCGGTTCCGTAACCTTGAGCCTTTACCATCGCCACAGTCTTGGTTGAGAAGTTGAGGTGTGACTTGAAGAACTTGAAGTTGCTTGCTAGAGCGTTGAGGTCGATTTCCTCCACAGTCTGGTGCAGGCGCACTTCCAGCATCTCGATTATTTGGTTGAATTCAAATGATGGAGCGCCCTTGATAAGGATTGTCTCGTTGTCGAAGTCGCCCTGACTCATGTTGTCAAGAAACTGCGATGTCGACTCAAAGAATAGGTTGCTTGAGGCGTGGAAATATTTGCTAAAGCGGCACATGTCGGGGCCGATGCCAATGAGGCGAGTGATGCCCTTGTTCTTGAGTAGTTCGCTGGCGCGAATATAGAGCTCGTCTTCCTGGAACGACTCGGGCATGAGATCGCTCAGGATGACGGTAGTGTGCTGCTGTGGGTTGCAGCGACGCAGCATGAAGTCGAGTGCCGGTGAGAGCGAGTTGTAGTCGCTGGTGTAGCCGTCGGCGACGATGGTACACTCGTTCACGCCCTCAATCACATTGATGCGGGTTCCCACGGGGGTGAGCCGTTTCACACGCTCGGCAATGGTGTGGTGGTTAATGCCCAGGTAGAGCAGCACTGCCACACATGTGGTTACGTTCTCGAGGTCGCGCTCGCTGGTGAAAGGCACATCGAGCACCAGGCTTGTGCCGGCGTGGGTGCATTCCATGCGAGTCCAGTTGTCGCGTTTCACAATCTTGTCGATAACCAGTTCTTTACTCTGGTCTTGTCGTGACCATGCCACTTCTTGAGCCACATAGAGGATGGGCGCAATGGTTTCGGCCACTAGCTTGTCGTCGGCGCAATAGACGATGCACTCACAACTGTTGAGTATCTTGGCTTTCTCCTCCACTTTCTCTTCCATCGAGGCAAAGCCGTCGTTGTGCTCGTTGCCGATGTTGGTGATGACACCCACGGTGGGCCTGATCATAGCCTGTAGTCGAGCCATCTCGCCGGTAGTGGAGATTCCTGCCTCGATGATTGCCAGGCTGGCGTTGTCGTCGATGTCCCACAACGATAGTGGCACACCAATCTGCGAGTTGTAGCTGCGTGGTGAGCGCACAATATTGTAATCCTCCTTCAAGAGTTGGTAGAGCCACTCCTTGACTGTTGTCTTGCCACGGCTGCCAGTGATGCCGATGATGGGAATGTTGAAACGGCGGCGATGATAGGTGGCAATGGCCTGCATGGCGTCGAGCGAATTCTCCACGCGCAGGAAGTTGGCCTCGCGCATCGACTGGATGTCGATGTTGCCGCTATACTCGATGACAAAGTTGCGAACTCCCTTGTTGTAGAGGTGCTGCACATAGCGATGCCCGTCGTCGTTGCTCGTTTCAATGGCGAAGAATAGAGTCTCGGCAGGGTAGGTGAGCGATCGTGAATCGGTCAAGAGCAGGCTCACCTCGGCGTCCTTGTCACGCAATTCGCTAGTCTCAATTCCCAAGATTTGGGCTATTTCTTGAATGGAGTATTTCATATAGTTGTCAGTTATCAGTTCTCAGTTGTCAGTATAATATTATAATTATGCATTATACATTAATGTAGGGATATTCTTTCTTGAGGTTGGCAATGACGGCTTGGGTGTCGGCGTTGAAGCGTTCCACCACCTCGGGATTATTGCTCATTGGGCGGTGCTTGAGACGCTTGCTCACTCGTTCGCAGCGGGCAATGGCTTGCGTTGAATGGTCGTCGAAGTAGGTGGCTTGGAACGTCTGCCAAATGTACTCGATGGCAACATCGGTGGGATGCACCATGTCGGCAGTGTAGAAGCGGTAGTCGCGCAAGTCGTCGATGACGATTTCAAAAGCGGGGAAATAGCTCACCCATTCCTTGTGGCTGCGCACAACATTGTTGATTGCCACGCGCAGCACAGCCTTGCTCAGCGAGTTCATCTCCAGGCCGTCGGCAATGTGGCGTATGGGGCTCACGGTAAATATTATCCTGAGTTCAGGATTAAACTCATGCAGGCGTTCAACTGTGGCATTGAGAGCGCCGGTGATTTCGTCAACGCTTGCCAGCCTGCGCGTGAACTCATGTTGTGGCACCTTGTGGCAGTTGCTCACAACCTCGCCTGTGTCGCGTCGGCGATACACAACTGCTGTGCCCAGCGTCACCACGAGCGACTTGCATTGTGCCAGATGTTCATGGGCGGTGGAAATGCTGCGGTTCATGCGCTCCAGGGCTGCGTCCTTGCTCGACATCGAGAATCGCGAGTGAAAGTCATAGCAGTTCCATACTCCGTTGTTCATGAACAATTCAACGCCGGCAATCGTCTCGTTGTCAATGATTTTGTTGATGGCGCCAGCGATGCTCAGTGGATTAAAGACGGTGCCAAAGGGGTTCACTTCTACCTGCATCATTGCGTCGCGCAGCTTAGCCCCGATGTTGTCGCTGAAGCACGACCCAATTAGCATCATCTTGTCGCTGTGGCGCATGAAATGCTCTCCATCGCGAGTGTGTATCGTTGTCCTGAAGTCCATAAACAGTTTTCTTTAAAGTGCAAAAATAGTGCAAGGCGAGTGAAAAACAAAATAAATGCGGAGGAATTTATTTTTATTTCGGAGCCGCAGCCTATTTTATCTAAAAATAGTGCAAGGCGAGTGAAAAACAAAATAAATGCGGAGGGAAATTTATTTTTATTTCGGAGCCGCAGCCTATTTTATCTAAAAATAGTGCAAGGCGAGAGAAAAACAAAATAAATGCGGAGGGAAATTTATTTTTATTTCGGAGAACTTTATAATGGAGTTATATCAAGAAATTATATTACGCGACAAAACCACTTGGAAAAGTTGCGTTTCCAAGTGGTTTTGATGGTTATGAAATGATAATTTTAATTGCCCAGGATGATTTTGTAGACCGCTGTCACGTCGGCGCTGTTGACGATGCCGTCACCATTTTGGTCGCCATTGACAATCATGCTGTCGTCGTTATTTAGAATTGACTTGTAAAGAGCCGTGACATCGGCACTGTTGCAAATATCATCATAGTTCACATCGCCAGAAGCAAATGGCACCTCGACTATATTGACAAAATCGCTCCACTGCGGTGTAGCTTGATAGACATCCTTTGTGCCCTGAGGCACAAATAAAGAACAATTGCTTTTATTGATCCCAGAAAGCACATAAGAATACATTGTGACTTTATCTGGATTTAAGATTTTACTTTTGATTGAGGTCAAGCCATAGCAAAACCAGAAGGCTTCTTTGCCAATCGTGGTCACCGAGTTGGGGATAAAAGAGCCCTTGCATCCCGTAATAAGAGTATTGCTCCAAGTATCTATTATTGCATTGCAATTGTCGCGTGAATCATATCTGGGGTTTCCATTTTCTACTACTATAGAGCTCAAGCCACTGCAACCACTGAAGGCATAGTCGCCAATCGTCGTTACCGAGTTGGGGATGGTCAATGAGGTCAAGCCAGTGCAACCATAAAGGGCTTTTTCGCCAACCTCATTCACTGAGTTGGGTATGGTCACCTCGCTCAAGCCAGTGCAACCGTAGAAGGCTTCTACGCCAATCCACTTCACCGAGTTGGGTATGGTCACCGATGTCAAGCCAGTGCAATCACGGAAGACTTTGGTGCCCATAAACGTCACAGAGTTGGGGATGGTTATTTTTGTTAAGTTGCTGCAGTTATAGTATTTGCAACCCGCTGTTACTCAATATATTCTGATTAAAACAGTAGAAAGATGATGGCACAGATTCTATTGAAGACGAAAAAAATAAAGATTTAACATTTTTAACGTTATTTATGCCTCCGCGAATTCAACTGGCAACTGCAATCGCTATTATTCAATAATGTCTATTTCGTAATTGAGGACCTCTCGGAAGGTCGCTGCTTGCCATGCAGAACTACGTATCAGACACCAACTAAGATACTCATCACGAATTATTCACTTTATTTAATGCGCTATCTACAGCCACAACAGATGCATTTAGGATTTCCTATGGCTGAGGATATTGCTCACTTTGCATAAGTAAACCCAACTAAGATGAAGTATCTCTATCGTTATTATTGCCGTCATCCATATTGTTGTCTAGGCATCATAATATGAATATCAGCACCGTTATTATTCTCAAGTTGAGCATTCAAAAACGCATTTATGCTTAAATCCTCGTCTATTTTCATAAGTTGCTATTGTTGTATCATCCCAAGCCTTCAATGCAAATCCGTTATCAATAAACAACTTAGCATTATATATCTCCTAAACATCATTAACATTATCGTAATTTAATCCAGGGTTATACGCATCTAGAACTTTTTGTACTCTAAGCAGTTTCATTGTATTACCTAGGTCATGGAGAGAATGGAATTTTGCTCTTTCAAACATAGGCTATTTCTGTTTGTTTGATAATATATCGTTCATTCGATCTATGGTCGTAATCACGGACTCCTTTAAGTTAGAAAACTTAATACATTGATCATCGCCGTTCCGCTCTATGAGTTTGTAAAATGTAACCCAGAAAAAAAACATTGATGTTAACGTAAGAAAATAATAATCATAATAAGTCAGCAAGGTTGTCTTACTGCTCTTTAATGGCGAGTATATGTCCCCGTGAAATCTCTCGCACCTACTAGTATACAGTATTCCACTAATAAGTAACTCAATTCTATCGCATAGTGGTATTGGTTTGTAAGAAGTTTCGCCTATTTGAAAGTCCTGACCATTAAGCAATCTGACAAGCCTTCGTGCAACATCTATTACATTTTTTGTATCCATACGCCCTTCTTCATCCATATAGACCTTTTTAATGACTTCAAGCATATCCTTTGAAAGAACTTTTTCTATTCTTTCACGTACAAATTTGATGTGAGGTGCTACAGATAATTGCTTTGCATAAAACAATCGAACGGTTGTATATCGTGCTGCGGAAATAGATGTATTGCTTACGAGATATTCAAATGTATCTTTTAGATCGGCTTCTTTATTAATCAAAGACTCTACAACTTCCGAACTGATTTTTCGGAAAATATCATGAAGAGGTTTGTCTTCCTTATATCCCCAGGCTCTATCAGCATATACCCTGATAGTATACTCCAAAGATCTCCACGCAGCAACAAACGCCAAATCTGGATGATATGGCAAAGAGTCATATACATCCAGAAAAGATGAAAATATCTTTGCCAACTGTTTATCTGAAACAAGTGCAGCAAAAGCAGTCGTTTTATCTATCTTGACAGTGGCTAATATCTGCTTAAGTCCTCTATCTGCTAAACGCTCCCTAACATAATTCATGGCCTCTGTCTCAATATCGGTGATTTCAGGCCAGTTATTATTGAGAGTAATCTGTCTTCCCAGTATTACTTCATCTATTGTCATAGCTTATTTGATAATGTATTTAGTAGTACAAACAATTCCATTACATGCAGAGTGTTGACAAATGTCATGATTGCCACATCTATTAATCGGTAATCTTCGTGCGTTTCATCGTCATTCATCTTATAATAGTACTCTACCATCTGTGTATCTGTATAAAAAATAGTATTTTCGTGTGCTATTCCGTTTCTAACGTGCGAGTTAAAATAATTTGCAAGATACTTTTCTATTACACCGTAATCTCTTAATTTCTCAATCTTTAATCCATCTGGAAGTTTAGCAAATTCCGATAATCCATTGATTCCTTTCATACCTGTAGTAGCATTTGGGAAGATGTTAAAATCTTCAGTTAAATCCATATTACACAAACCAACTGGCAACAGCAACATATCGTTTAACAAGTTAAATGACTTACTAAAATCAGCATGTACCGAATCAACATCGATGGTGTCTATCATGAAATCAATAGTATGGGGTATAGTTATATCACCCACTTGAATAAAGAACATCACTGGATAATACTTTTCTGAATGTTCTAGGAACGAGCCCAAATAGCGCATAGCATCTTCCTTCCACTTTTGGATATTTGTCGTTCGCTTAACAACATCCATAAGTGCCTGAGTTTCTTCTTTGGAATGCGAACGTATTGAGTGAATACATTTCTCTAATACAACTCCAGAAACATTGCTTTCGTACTCAGGAGAAGAGAAACTTCTTCTTAACGACGCAACGAAATCAGTATAGACATCATGACATTCTTTGACCGAAGATAGATCACGTTTGTTATTTTCCAACTCCATTATCTTCATCATCTTCTTCTGAAATGCCATCACATTCCCCTTCTTTAGTATAGGAATCAACTCCTTCAGCAAAGTACGATAGGGGTACACCTCTTCGAGTATTGTTTGCATATACGCACCAAAATGAGATATTTTAGGTAGAGTATAAAAGGTACCAAGAGCTATGAAAGGTGTTAACATGAATGCTTGCCCCACTCCATATTTAATGTTCGAAAATATAGGCAGTTGCGGTGAGTAACTTATTGAGTAGTTAGGCATGTCCTCTTCAGATGCAACGAACCATTTAGGCAATACTCCTTGCTTATGATTGAAATGGCAATCGAACTCATCACCACAATTCGGATTGGGACAACAAACGTGAATAGGCAAATCATACTTATATATACTCCCATCCAGCTGAATCCTCAACCTAATAGGAGTTCCACAGGTATTACATTTTATGTATATATTATGTACCATTTTTTTCACAACAATTAAAACATTTTGTTGCAAGGGAATTAGTGTAACAGAAATCGAGAAATTCAACCTATGTCCCGCAGTAAGGACTTTTGGAAATCTCTTTAACATTCTGCCCATCCACCCAGCTCTTGCTGTCTATCCAGAGATTTCATTATTTTATAATCAATAAGTATCTATTGTCTGCGTATATTTGCCTCCAAAGAGATTATCCAGATACCATCATTATCCTTGCCTTCATGCTTCAGAATACCTTTCTTCTGCATTGCAGAGAGGTCGCGTTCGATGGTGCGTTGGCTCACCGACAAAGTCTCCGACATTTGTCTGCCTGTTATTGTCGGAGATTCTTTGATGAGATTGAGGATTTTCTGTTGACGCTCAGTGAGTTTTGTCTCCGACACGTCTCCGACATTATCTCC
>DGWL01000061.1 GCA_002396125.1 Porphyromonadaceae bacterium UBA4259 | reverse complement strand
AAGAATTTCTACCACTTTTCAAGGGAAACTCGGATTTTGATTTCTTAAAGAACAACAATAGACATCATAAATAAAAAAATAACCCATTGTTTACCAATGAGTTATTCTTCGGTGCGCCTGATAGGACTCGAACCTACACAACTTGCGTTACTAGATCCTAAGTCTAGCGCGTCTACCAATTTCGCCACAGGCGCGTGGTTAAGAGCAATTGCTCTGGTCTACGGGTTGTGATGTCACCCATTTTGCGGGTGCAAAGTTAGTGATTTTTCTTTTAAGTGCAAATAAAAATGGGTGTTGCGATTGAAAAAAAGTTTAAAACGCCTTGTTTTTCAACAAATATGAGTACATTTGCACAGCAAAAAAACGCACAATTACTATTAACAATCTAAATATCAACATTCATGACAAGACTTAAAAAACTCCTGGTTCTGGCTGTTGCCACGATGCCATTGTGCATGGGCGCCCAGAACGCAACAACTCATGGGCTGAGCCGTGCCGACATGGACTTGACGGTAAGCCCCGGTGATGATTTTTATCGCTATGCCGGCGGTGGCTGGATGAAGGCCAACCCGCTCACAGCCGAGTACTCAAGCTATGGCGTGTTCCATGAGCTTGCCGAGAAGAACCGCGACCAGCTCAAGGAGCTCTTTGACAATCTCGCCAAGGGGCATCATGCCAAGGGCAGCAATGGGCAGAAGGTTACCGACCTCTATGCTATGGCGATGGACAGCGTGCGCCTCAACCGCGAGGGCACCGCTCCACTGAAGAAGGATCTTGAAGCACTCAAGAACTTTGACCGCAAGCAGTTGACCGAGTTTATCGCCTACCAGCACATGAACTTGGGCAATCCGTTCTTTGGTATTGGTGTTGAGGCCGACCTCGCCAACAGCGCCATGAACACGATGTACATGAGTGCCGGCTCAATGTCGCTCCCTGATCGTGACTACTACCTCAAGACTGATGCCGAGAGCAAGAAAATTCAGCAAAAGTATCGCGATTATCTCACCAAGATGTTCATGCTTGCAGGATACAAGAAGAAAGACGCACAGCGCGCCACTAAGACCATCTATGACATTGAGTATAAGTTTGCCCAGGCCAGCATGACACGTGCCGAGCAACGCGACATCGCCAAGCTCTACAACCTGCGCACCATCGACCAGCTTCAGGCCGACTACCCAGCCATTGATTGGACTAAATATTTCAACCTGATGGGCATCAACAACATGAAACAGCTCATTCTTGAGCAACCCAAGGTGATGGCTGTTGCCAACGAGCTGATGACCACCCTCAAGGATCAGGAAATCAAGGACTATGTGGCTGGTGGCATCATTACCAGCGCTGCCGGCTATCTGAGCGATGAGGTTGCCGAGACCCGCTTCGACTTCTACGGCCGCACGCTTAGTGGTCAACAGGAACGTCAGGCCCGCTGGAAGCGTGCAATGGGTGTTCCCGGTGGCGTAGTGGGTGAGGCCGTGGGCCAACTCTACGTTGAGAAATACTTTGCCGGCGACAGCAAGGAAAAGATGGTGAAGCTCATTGGCGACTTGCGCAAAGCTCTTGCTGAGCGCATTGCCAACCTTGACTGGATGAGCGACCAAACCAAGGTTAATGCCTTAGTTAAGCTTAACTCATTCACCGTTAAGGTGGGTTATCCCGACAAATGGAAAGACTACAGCAAGCTGAACGTGGACCCCAGCTTGAGCTTGTATGAAAACATGAAGGCCGCATCGCTCTGGGCCACCAAGCGTAACCTCGAGAAGTATGGCAAGCCCGTTGACCGTGAGGAATGGGGCATGACACCACAGACCGTAAATGCCTACTACAATCCTCAGAACAACGAGATCGTGTTCCCCGCAGCCATCCTGCAACCGCCTTTCTTTGATGCCAAAGCCGACGACGCCACCAACTATGGCGCTATTGGCGTTGTGATTGGCCACGAGATGACTCATGGCTTCGACGACCAGGGTCGCACCTTCGATTATCAGGGCAACTACACCGATTGGTGGACTGCCGAGGATGCCGAGAAATTTAATGCCGCTGCCGAGAAACTCGCAGCACAATTCGACGCAATCGACTTGGGCAACGGCGAGCACGCCAACGGCCACCTCACTCTGGGTGAGAACATCGCCGACCAAGGCGGACTTCGCATTGCCTACGATGCCTTCATGAAGACCTCTCAGGCCCAAGAAGGAAAGGCAATCGACGGCTTCACTCCCGTGCAGCGCTTCTATCTGAGCTATGGCCGCATTTGGGCCGAGAATATCACTCCCGAGGCCGCCTATCAGCAGACCAAGAGCGACCCCCACTCGCTGGGCCAATATCGCGTGAACCAAACGTTGCGCAACATCGACACCTTCTTCAAGGCTTTCAACATCAAGCCCGGTGCAAAGATGTGGCTCGACGAGAAGGACCGCACCATTATTTGGTAACGCATAGTTTAGTGCAAATTATGAATAATTGATGACGTGTTCATCAAGATTAAAAATAACAAGCGCCATCGCCCTTAAGAACAAGGCGGTGGCGCTTGATTCTTGTGTGTCATCACCAAACGTGATGAGTTATTTACACAGCACGAAACACGCGGCACTGGCACCACATTGCTTGGGGCAGTGAAAAAAAATTAATTCTAGTGCAACATTTTGATGTGGTTGTTGCGTCTAATGCATGAAAACAATTAATTTTGACATGAAATTAGTGAAGATTAAATGTTAAGAGTATAAAAACAAAACACCCTATAGAAAGATGAAAAAGACAATTATTTTACTGCTAGTGACGTTGATGACTATAGCGCCGGCAAGCGCACGAGTAAACAAGAGAGTTGCGACTAAGGCTAAGGCCGACACCACAGCTCAAGTAGAGGCGGCAACTCTAGAGAATGCCGACAGCATCGACTCCCGTGTAACAGTCACAAAGCGCGGTGTAGTGGTGCGCGACCACGAGGGGAAGGCCGTGGAAGTAAAATTTGGAGACGTGAGTCGCATCCTGGGCGAGCACCTCGACGACACATTGCTCAGTATCGACGGCATTGCCGATGTTGACGAAAACGTTGACGGTGAAAGCAGCAATAACTGGTATAGAGAGGAATACAACCCTGTTCAAGATGGCATGAAACTGGCACGCGACATTTCCATCACCTTTGGTTGGGTAATAATAACGGTAGTGTTCCTGTCGCTACTGTTCTACTACATGCATCGCCGCCGCAAGTACAAGACAGTGGACCGCGCCATCCAGGCAGGCTATCCGCTACCCAACGAGTTCTACGGCAAGCGCACTCCTCATGCGCCACAACCCACCACTGTGTATATCAACCAAATCACCCCCAGCAACGATGCTACCGCAACTAATGCCGCTCCAGTGATGCAGACAGGCAGTTCTAATCCACTCAACAACATCACCGACTGGGCGCCCTACAAGGGTGGCTTCATCACCACTGCGGTGGGCTTGTGTCTGATGCTCTTCTTCTTGATTAATAATGCCGAAGCAATGGCAGCGCTGATGCTGATTATCGTGTTCATTGGCATGTGGAAGCTTTTCACTACTTATCAAACTCAGCAGAGCATGAAGCAGTACTGGCAACAGCAGCAATGGACACAACAGGCTCAACAACAAGCTCCCGTGCCTCCCATGCCACATCAACAAGAGCCCTATCAAGGCACCGTGCCACCCATGCCTCAAGCTCAACAGCAAGCAAACCAGCAAGTAAACGAGCCCATCAGGTAATAGACCATCTTGAAACAGTAATCCCAAGCGATGTTAAGTAAAATTGAAGAACTGAAACTGATTTCCCGATGTGTGCTTGCCGACGACCGGCAAGCCTTCGGGACACTCGTCGAGGCCTACCAGCCACAGCTGCGACGGTTCTTCATGAACTTGACTCTTGGCGATGAGTACCTGAGCGACGACCTGGCGCAAGAGACGTTTATCAAGGCCTATATTGAACTGCGCAGTTTCAGAGGCATGTCGAAATTCAGCACATGGCTTTACCGCATAGGCTACAACGAGTTCTATAGCCACATGCGTAACATGCACGAAACAAGCGACATCAGCACTCTTGTCGCTCAGCCCGTTAGCGATGCCAACACCGCATCATGCGACGCACAGATGGATGTAAAAGTGGCAATGGCAGCCTTGAGCGAGATAGAGCGCACTGTGGTGACTCTTTTCTACATTGATGACCTGCCCATTAAAAACATAGCGGTAGTCACGGGCATTAACCAAAGCACTGTTCGGTCGCACCTGCACCGGGCTAAAGAGAAGATGGCAATAATGCTAAAACAGGATATCACATGAAAGATAAAAAAGACAAAATAGATATTGAGTTGAGCAAGTTGCTCAAGCAACAATCTCATCAAGAAACTTCCAACGAGTGGTTCACACCTCGCGTGCTGAACAAGTTGCCAGCCAAGCAAGACAACAGCGCCAGGCACATGGCATGGGGGTTCTACGTGGCGGCGGTGCTGGTGTGCGCCGGAGTGTGGACATGGCTGCTATTCTTTAGCGACACATCGGTTATCACCATCCGCGACCTCGTCTATACCACTATAGCCACAATAGTAACTCTTATCCTTGTGTTCACGCCACTTGTGGCAATGTTTCGAGAGTGAGATTAGAGAGTGAGATTAGTGCTGTGATAGCACGCTTTTAGTGCAAAATTCAAAATTTATTGTTAATTTTGCAGCCTGGAAGAAAGCACTCATTCTAATGAATCACGACAAGAACATATCACACACACAGCAACAGTCGCTGGCAATCGACATCGATGCCAAGCGACTGTGCTACATGATTTATAACCCATGTGGCAATGAGACTGCCACAGTGGGACAAATAGCGATAAATGCCGATAGCCAACATGAATGGTGCAAGGAGCTGGAAAATGCGGTCTACGACAACCCGTTCTTGCTTGAGGGGTTCAACACTTGCACTATAGCTGTTCACGCCAGGCACTTTGTCCTCATGCCGCAAGAAGTTGCCACAGCCGGCCTTGCACAACGTGTGCTGGAAGAATCGTTCTCGAGTGTGAAAGGCGAAGTGTTCACCAGCCCAATTAATGGCACCGACATTGCAATTGCCTGCGATGTGCCGCAAGCGGTTGTGCCGTTCTTGCGCCGCACTTTCAACTCCCCCACCCTGCTTCATCACCTCTCGCCACTGTGCCACTACTGCTGCAGTGCCTATGCCGAGGAGAATGGCTGCATGCATGTAATGATTGAAAAAGATGTGGCTCACCTGGTTGCCACAAGGCGTGGCAAGCTCCTGCTTGCCAACACCATGCAATATCGTTCACTCGACGACCTGGCCTACTTTGCGCTCAATGCCTGGCAATCATGCCAAATGAATAGCATGAGCGATAAAATATTGACCAGTGGCGACAATGAGCTGCGCCAGCAGCTAGCTCAGCAGTTGCGGCAGTGGATCAAGTATGCCATGCCCCAAATTCTTCCTGCCGCCGCGCTCAAGCTTGACCGCGACGCGATTAACCTACCGTTCAACCTAATAGCGCTAGCACTCTATGAGAATAATTAGTGGAAAATATGGCCGCCGCCGCTTCGACGTTCCCGGCAACATCACTGCCCGCCCCACCACCGACATGGCCCGCGAGAACCTGTTTAACGTGCTCAACAACATTGTGGATTTTGAAGGACTAACCGCACTCGACCTTTTCTCCGGCACAGGAGCCATCAGCTTCGAATTGCTCTCACGCGGATGCGCAAGCGTGACGAGTGTAGAGAAGGCATCTACACAATACAATTTCATCAGCAAGGTAAAAGAGAAACTTGGAGAGAAGAATCTGCGCCAGGTGAAAGGTGATGTTTTCCGATTTATTGGGTCATGCACACAGAAGTTTGACCTCATCTTTGCCGACCCTCCCTACGACTTGCCCCAACTGCCCGAGCTACCACGACTCATCCTTGAGAGTAGCATGGTGAAGCCCGGCACACTGGTGGTGGTAGAGCACTCACGCGTCAACGATTTCAGTCACCTGCCACAATTCAGCCAATTGCGCACTTATGGCAAGGTAAATTTCTCATTTTTCGTAGTACCTGAATAAAGAAGTAAAGTTAATACAGCAAAAGAGTGGGCGTGTCTTATGATTGACACGCCCACTCTTTTATTTCAGGTTAATTGTGCTCACCGAGAGCCAATTATTCTTGACTCCCCAGGATTATTCTATACACTGCGGTGACATCGGCACTGTTGATTTGACCGTCGCCATTAACATCGCTAGTGGCCTGATAGGTAGTGTTACCATTGAGAATGTACTGATAGAGAGCGGTAACATCGGCAGAATTAACGTAGCCGTCGCAGTTCACATCACCATAGAGTCCACCGACCAGAGTCTTGAAGAAAATCATGTTACTCCAGCTCGACTCAGCCTTGCCATATACTTGTGGGTCGTAGATAGCCTTAACGTCGAAGCTGTACTGAGTGTCGGGCAGCAAGCCGGTAACGGCATAGGCTGTGGTGTCGGCAATATTGGTGAAATACATCGGTTCGGCTGCGGCACCGGTAGCAGGCTCAGCGTTGTAGATGTCAACACTTGTCAAAATCACACGCTTGCCACCTGCTGTGGTAGCAAATGTCACAGTCTGAGCAGGAGCTTGCTCACAGTCGAGAGATACCATGTAGCTTTGCTCGTCGGCACCGGGAACAACAACAGTATCACTAACTTCGCCACAAGAGATTACGAAGTCGCAATCGGCGTCGCTCTTGCCACTGTTGTTGGTGAAGGTCTTGGCGGTAAACTTCACATAAACCTTGCCGGGCGAAGTGCTCAAGTCGATAGCGGGAGTGGTGAGGCTGCCAACGTTGGCACCTGTACCCAAGCGCAGACCACCTTCGGCACTATATACTGTAGAACCGGTCCAACCGGCAACGTCGGTATACTCGTCAAGTTTGCTGGCGATGTTTTGCGAACCAGCCTTCTCGCACTTAGCGAAGGTCTCGTTGAGCAAGCCGGCAGCAACAACCGGTTGCACACGCAGAGTGTAGCTCAAAGCGCCGGTGCAAGGCAGCCAGTTGGCAACAAACTTAGTGGAGCCAATCTCGGTAGCCTCGGTAGCGACAGGAGCGGAAACAGTCGTGAGTGGCATGCGGAAACCAATCTCGTAGAGACGCGAGTAGTCATTGAAAACAGTAATCTTGTAGATCTTGTCGGGGTCGAGTTCTATAGAAGAAATCACCTCGGCTTGACTGTAAACTGTGCTGGTCTTGTGGTCGATAGCGGTGTTGGATGCTGTAATCGAGCCATCGCTGTTGAGCGTGCACTCATAGATGTCCATCAGCAATGGGTAGGTAGAACCACTATTGTAGGCATATTGCTTAACTTGAGAGCAGTTGGTCACATAGAAGATTTGGTTGCTCTCGTTCCAGTTGGCATAACGGCTAGAGCTGTTGCCAAAGTAGGTGGCGTTGCCCATAAAGATGTCGGTTGCATTCCAAGTAGACTCGCCAAACTTCTTCTCACCCTCGTGGGTAAACCACTTTTGAGTATTGGTATTCTCCATTAAACCGTAGTTTGAAACGGTAAGCCAAGCGCAATCCTGGTCGGTATACTCCTTATAGTTATAGAGCTTGGTGATGCCGGTGTAACCAGCCTCGTCGATAGTTTCATACTTGGCAAGGTCAAGGAATGGATCGCTAGCAGTGCCGTTGTCGCTGCAAGTAGCGTTGAGAGTCACAGTTTGAGTCTCAGCGCCCTCGCTGGCAAATGTGAGCGTGCCGGTGTAGTTGCCTTCCACACCCGAGTTGAAGGTAACAGTCACTTCGAGTGGAGTCTCGCCATCAAATGTATCGGGAGTGATAGTGGCAGGCGAAACAGTGAACACATTGCTAGAGCTCGAAGTGATGGTTGTTGTTACATCGCCGGTGAGGAACAGGCCTGTGAGCTTAACAGTCTTTACCATTGGCTTGTTGAGCTTAGCGCTGAACTTGAGCTCAGTGGGGTCGGCAATGAGAGTGGGCACGCGAGGCTTAGCGTTACCGGTGAGTGCAACTGTCTGGCTCTCGGCATCATCATTGGAGAGAGTGATAGTAGCCTCGGTGGTGCCTGCCTCGGTGGGAGCATAGGTCACAGTAACCTCAACACCATTGTAAGCATCCTCGGCAGTGATGGTAGCAGGACTAACTGTGTAGCACTCGGCACCGGTGACTGCCAGGTTGATAGGAGAGGTGAGGTTGTAGCCCTTGACGAGGAGAGTTTGAGTATAGGTCTCTCCAGCGTAGCCGTCGAAGGCGAGTTCGCCGGGCTTGGCAATGATAGTGGGTCCTTGATGTTGAAGGATATACTCAATACCGGCCAGAGCATTGATGATACCTGCACCACGAGCCTTTACAGGGCTACTGCTCGAAGCCGGGTAGGCAGTGGCAGTCTCGGTAATGATTTCCTTAACACGGTCAACGTCGAGAGATGGGTCGGCCTGAAGGTATAACACTACCACGCCGGCAGCCACTGGAGTGGCCATTGATGTACCACTCATCTCGCCCCACTTGTAGGTGGTGCCGTTGAAAGTGGTGCTCCAAGTTGACGACTGATAGGAGTCATATCCGTTGATTGACGAAATTACATAGTGACCAGGAGCGGTAACTAAAGGATGATTAATGCCATTGAAGTCGGTTCCATAGCTTGAGAAGTAAGCCACATCGCCCTGACCGTAACCATCGGTAGCACGCGAAGCCTGAGCGCCAACGCTGATAACCTTGGCGGCTGTCATGTCGTCGCACATAGAGCCATCATAGCTACCGGGAGTCAAGGTGTAGCCCGACACGCTACCCGAGGTAGCCAGCGAGGCATAATAATCGTCGGTGTAGACATGAATCTCGTTGCCACTCTTGCCCTTGATGACAAAAGCGGCCTTAGAAGCCGAGCTCTGGATGTAAAGCTCGTAACGGCCATTGTTGGCATCCACGCCACCTTGAACCTCCACACCATTGAACGAACCGTTCGACATCCAGTCACTCTGTGCGGTGATGCTGTTGCCGCTCATGATGAGAACTTTCACCTGCAGTGGGTCGTCGGTGCTGTTCCAAATGTCGCAATCGCCAGTGCCGCTACCCCACCAGCCACCCGACACATTGCAGATGACTGTCATGTAGTCGTCGTCGCTGGCAAGAGTCTTGGTGGCATGACCTGTGATGTCGGCCTCATTACCTGCGGCAAGCAGGATAACCGAGCCATATTGCTCGGCCACTTGGTTATAACCCAAGCAGATGCTGCTCTTGCCGTCGTGAGGTCCTGTGTCGCTACCAAGGCTGATGCTGATAACGCAAGGCTTGCCCAGCACATTCTTGGCATAGTTGCCAATGAACTTGGCACTGCTCAAGATAGCAGTCTCAGTAAGGCTAGCGCCGCAACCGGCCAGGATAAGGTCGGCCTCGGGTGCCATACCGGCGTAGTTGCCCACCTGTGAGCCGGCTGCGCAACCTGTGGTGTGAGTACCATGGCTCTCGCTGTTATCGTCGCAGGTGAGGGCGGCAATCTGAGCAGGAGTTGTGTACTGGTAACCCATGAGCTGCACGCCATCGACTGTGGCACGTGTGCCACCGTTGGCGCTGCTGGCATTAGGCATGTAAACGGCCTTCACGCGGCTGGTACCGTCGGCCTTAAGGAACGCGCGATGGTTGAACTGAATACCATCATCAATGATACCCAGCACCACATCTGTACCCTTAAAGCCTTGAGGAAGACCATAGTTGGTGCCATCCCAAACCTTGTCGGCATTGGTGATACCCTTAGCCACATCGGTGTGATGCCTGGCGTTGCGGGCAATGGCAACCATTTTAACACTTGCAAGACGAGCAACCTGCTCAATCTTGTTGACGGGGACTTTAGCTGTAACAAATTCGTCAAACTTTCCCGTCACTTGCACTCCGGCAGCCTGAACTTCGGCAAACGAAGAGCCATTAAGATAAATAAAGCATTCCACGTACTCCACGCCGTTTATTGCCATGGGCTTGGCGAGCGGAGTCTTCACATCGGCCGGGGTGGTAACACCAGCGGCTCGCTGATTTAAGAATACTCTAGTCCCTGGACTAAGTTTGTTATTGGCAGTAACGGCCAATGACAAACTCAGCGCCATTAACAGAAGAAATAATTTTCTCATAATTAAGAAGTTAATAATAAAAATTAATGATTTATTGTGTATTTATTACAATCAATAAAAGTTATAATTATTCATTTAATCGCCAAAATTAATCAAAATTTGTTAATTTAGCAATTTTTTCATACATTATTTTAAAAGGGAAAGAGCTATGGACTTTGACATGGGATGAAAAATAACGTGGGCCGCTCCACCCGGGATACGGTCCACGTTAACTTAGTCTTGATGTGAATCGTCAATTATCGCACGATTACCTTGCGGTTTCCAACGATGTAGATGCCACGGGGAAGACCATTGAGAGCTTCGCTGCCCTTCACGTTCTGCTTGAGAACGATGCCCTGAAGCGTGTAAACGTTCACTATCTCATTGC
>DGWL01000021.1:17952-34048 GCA_002396125.1 Porphyromonadaceae bacterium UBA4259 | reverse complement strand
AAGCCAGTGCACTCATAGAAGGCATATTCGCCAATCGTCGTCACCGAGTAAGTGGTGCCATCATAGGTGATACTCGCCGGTATTACCAAATCTCCACTGAGGTTGGAATAACCATACCCCCAGGGTCCTGTCCCTTCATCAGTCACCGTCACGCTCGTGCCGTCGTCGTTATAGTTATAGCATAGTCCATCGGCCATAAAGTCATAGGCTCTCTCGACAATATTGACAAAATCGCTCCACTGCGGTGTAGCTTGATAGACATCCTTTGTGCCCTGAGGCACAAATAAAGAACAATTGCTTTTATTGATCCCATAAAACACATCAGAATACATTGTGACTTTATCTGGATTTAAGATTTTACTTTTGATTGAGGTCAAGCCAGTGCAACCAGCGAAGGCATAGTTGCCAATCGACGTCACCGAGTTGCCTATAGTCACCGAGGTCAAGCCAGTGCAACCATAGAAAGCTCCTTCGCCAATCGTCGTCACCGAGTTGGGGATGGTCACCTCGGTCAAGCCAGTGCAACCCAAGAAGGCTTGGTCGCCAATCGTTGTCACCGAGTTGGGGATAATGGTATTCTTGCAACCAGCAATAAGAGTATTGCTCTCAGTCTTTATTATTGCATTGCAGTTGTTGCGTGAGTCATATTTAGGGTTCCCATTTTCTACTACTATTGATGTCAATCCAGTGCAACCAGCGAAGGCAAGGGTGCCAATCGCCGTCACTGAGTTGGGTATGGTGACAGAGGTCAAGCCAGAGCAATACTGGAAGGCACCGCTGCCAATCGTCGTCACCGAGTTGGGGATAATAGTGCTCTTGCATCCCACAAGAAGAGCATTACTCTCAGTCTCTATTATTGCATTACAATTGTTGCGTGAGTCATATTTAGGGTTTCCATTTTCTACTACTATTGATGTCAAGCCAGAGCAACTAGCGAAGGCATAGTTGCCAATCGACGTCACCGAGTTGGGGATGGTGACAGAGGTCAAGCCAGTGCAACCATCGAAGGCAACGTCGCCAATCGTGGTCACCGAGTTGGGGATGGTGACAGAGGTCAAGCCAGAGCAACCATAGAAGGCTAGGTAGCCAATCGTGGTCACCGAGTAAGTGGTTCCATCATAGGTGACACTTGGTGGTATTACTAAATCTCCATTAAGATTTGAATAACCATAGCCATTAGCTCCTGTTCCTTCATACGTCACCGTCACGCTTGTGCCATCGCTGTTATAGTTATAGCATAGTCCATCGACCATAAAGTCATAGGCTCTCGCCACTTGCGGAAGCATTGCCAATAGCAATGCTAGCAATAATGATTTAGAAGTATTTATATATCTCATAATTGTTAAAACTTAAAACATCCAAAGTTAAGTGTTTTTCTCAAGAACTCAAAATTAATTCTTAGAAAAAATGTGACTTTGCAAGTTTATTTTAGTTTTTCTTGAAAACAATTACTGACAAGGTCAATTCTTTCTAATTAAGGACAATTGCCGATGCCTTGATTTTGTCAAACCAATAAAACAATAAAATAACCAAAGAGACAAATAATAGGTTTGTTCATGTTGTTGTTGTTTGATTATATGCGATGATGACTTGTCCTGAAATAAGTTTACATCAATTGTAAACCCAATTCAGGACAAGTCATGCCGTTTAGCGTCAACGTGTTATGGCGTTTGTTAGGGTACTTCGGGTGTGGAAACCACAACGAGGGCAGCGCTGTTGTTGTAGATGGTAGGGATTGCAAATGAGATGCCTACCGCTGCATTGTTAACCAGTGGCGTGTAGGTGTTGCCGCCTGTAATCACTTGGTTACGAAGGTATTTATACTTTTGTGTGTAGCCGGTGCTCACGGTTGATGACTTGCCGCCTATGCCCAGGATGTAGCCACCGTTGGTGAAGAATCCAAGCTCACCGTTGAAAGCTCGGGCATCGTCGCTGCTGGCAGCCACGCGCACGGTGCCGCCGGTGATGGTGATGGAGCCATCGGCCTTTACACCACCTGCTTTAGTGTCGAGCGTGGATGAATACTCATAGACCGCTCCTGTGGTGATAGCGGTGAATGTGCCACCGGCTATTTTCACGCTACCGTCGCTGTTGAGACCCTTGCCTCCTGAGCCGGTGCTGGTGAGATAGATTGTGCCGTCGCTCATGTTGAATGTGCTGTCGCACTTGATTGCCGCACAACTGCTCAAGTCGGCCTTGGTTGCATCGTAGACAGCGTTGCCGCTGGTGGTTGATGTGAGCGTGCCACCTGCAATGGTCATTATTGACTCGCACTTAATACCCTTTACCGCATCGCCGCTAGTGGTGACGGTGATTGTGCCATCGTTGAGGATGAACTCGCCGTTGTGAGTGTCGTCGACATTCTTGGTCATTCCCACGTCGATGCCATCACCGCCGGTGGTGTTGATGGTTATGTTGCCGCCGTTCATCATGAAGTACTGGTTAATGTGCATGCCGTCGCTTGCCGAGTTGAGCACGTTGATGGTGCCACTGTTCATGGTGGTGTACTCGTCGCTAAAGTAGGCATGCTTGCTGTTGCCGGTGATATTGAGTGTTCCGTCGCCGGCAATCACAGTGTGGCCATTGATGAAGCAGCAGGCCTTTTGAGCGCCGCCGGTGGCATCGGTGAGGGTGTTGATTCCGTTGATGATGAGGTCGATGCGCTTACCGTTATCGATGTTGATTGCGGCGCTGTCGGGGTTTGTGATTGAGAGGTCGGTTAGGTTGACATAGCACTTATATTCACCATCCATGTAGAACGAGCCGTCGGTGGTTGAGCCGCTCAAGTTGTAGAAGATGGAGTCTTGCAACTGGGCATCGGCCACGATGTTGACGTGTGCACCATCTACGGCCACTGTGATGTAGCTACTGATGTTCTTGGCAACTGTAACGGTAGCGCTTGTGCCGTTGTAGACGATGTTGATATTGTAGTCGTCGATGTCGGGAGTGGCGGTTCCAAGGATGATGCTATACACAGCAGTGACATCGGCGCTGTTGATGATGCCATCGTTGTTTTGGTCGCCATTGACAATCTTGCTAGTGTCATTGTTAAGGATGAACTGGTAGAGCGCGGTGACATCGGCGCTGTTGCACACTCCGTCGCCGTTAACATCGCCGGTGACAGTGCCGGCCATCGCTGTGTAACCCACAATTGCCGCAATGGCTATTATCGAAGTTATGATAACTTTTTTCATAATTGTGTTTTTAATGAATTAAGAGTCGTTTTGCTCGCAAAAATAGAGAAATGCAATTAATTTGGCAATATTTAAATGATTTTTGTAATAAACATTTAATTGAATGGGTTAATTTGTTCTATAAGACTTCGGGCAACTGGAACAGGCGGTTACCGTTAGAGCCCTTAATCAGGATGTAGCTGTCATGGATAGGCTCCCAGGCAATGGCCTCCTTAACCTGTTGCACATCGGCAAACTTGCGGAAGTCGCAGTCGATGTCATTAAACTCGGCACCCACAAGCCACACTTGGTCGAAACGGCACTGTTTCAATCGCTCAACGAGCTTGGTGTGCTCCTCGCGACTGCTTGCGCCAAGCTCGCGCATCTCACCCAGGATTGCCATCTTGGGCGACACCTGCATGAGCTCAAAGTTGTCGAGTGCAGCAGCCATCGAGGTGGGGTTGGCGTTATAAGCGTCCACAATGAGGTGATTGGTGGCTGTGTCGGTGAGTTGCGAGCGGTTGTTGGAGGGAACATAGGATTCAATGGCTTGCACAATGAGCTCCTCGTCGACATCAAAGTGCAGACCCACAGTTATGGCGGCAAGCACATTGTCGAGGTTGTAGCTGCCAATGAGGTGGGTAGCCACTTGGTGCCACTGCCCGCCGCTTGCGCGCCAACGCAGTCTCAAGAACGGGTCGCAGGCTATTATTTCGCCTTGCACAGCGGCTTCGCCTTTAGTTGCGTCTTGGGTGTAGCTCATGGTAGCGACACCGGCAGGCAGGATGCCGGTGAGGTAATGGTTATCGGCATTGACAAAGATGACGCTGCCGGCTCGTGACGCGAGATTGTCGTAGAGTTCCCCCTTGGTTTTTATCACACCCTCGAGCGAGCCGAAGCCTTGCAGATGCGCTTTTCCCACATTGGTGATAAGACCGCAAGTGGGTTCGGCGGTTTCGGCAAGAGTCTTGATGTCGCCGGGATGGCTGGCGCCCATCTCCACAACAGCAATCTCATGTTCGGGAGTTAAGCGCAGCAGTGTTTTAGGCACGCCCACGTCGTTATTGAAGTTGCCCTCGGTGGCCATCACGTTATACTTTTGGGCAAGCACAGTTCGCACCAGTTCCTTGGTGGTCGTCTTGCCGTTGGTGCCGGTAATGCCCACCACAGGAATTGAGAACTGACGCCTGTGCTCGCGGGCAAGGTCCTTGAATGCCTGCAACGCATCGGGCACCAGCTCCATGCGTGCCGCAAGGCCTGCCTCGGTGGCTTCGCCATAGGCTTGCAGGTCGTCGACCACAGCCAGGGCGCATCCTTTCTCGAGCGCTTGAGCGGCAAACTTGTTGCCATCGAACGATTCGCCCTTGAGGGCAAAGAAAATGCTGCCCTCAGGACAGTCGCGACTATCGGTTGTTATAACCCCATGCTGCTTATAGATTGAGTAAAGTTCTTTTATTTCCATGATTTCAATAATGATTTATTGCCACAAAGTTACACATTATACTTGGAAAACGACTGCGAAAAGTGTGAAAAATTTGGTAATTAACATGGTTGATAGTAACTTTGCAAGTGATTTTAAACAGAATAATGTAATGAAGAAAACAAAAAGAAACATAGCCATCGTGTGTGGTGGCGACTCGTCGGAGCACGAGGTGTCGTTGCGTTCGGCCCAGGGATTGTACGGCTGGTTTGACCGCAACCGTTATAATGTTCACATTGCAGTGATTAGGGGTCACGACTGGCACGTGAACCTTCACGACGGCAGCCTGGCTCCAATCGACAAGAACGACTTCTCTTTCAAACTCAATGGCAAGAAGACAACCTTCGACTATGCCTACATCACAATCCATGGCACTCCGGGTGAGAACGGTATCTTGCAGGGCTACTTCGACCTCATCAAGTTGCCTTATTCCACCAGCAATGTGCTGGTTGAGTCGCTCACCTTTAATAAATATATGCTCAACAACTATATGCGCTCGTTTGGCGTTACTGTTGCCGACAGCATCCTGCTTCTCAAGGACGTTGACCGCTCGATTACCGAGGACGACATTGTGCGCCAGCTGGGCATTCCTTGCTTTGTCAAACCCACCGACGACGGCTCTAGCTTTGGTGTGACCAAAGTGAAAGACAAGAAACAGCTTGCGCCGGCCATCACCAATGCCTTCAAGCAGTTTGGTCAAGTGATGGTGGAGCGCTTCCTCGATGGTGTGGAAGTGACTGTGGGCTGCTACAAGACCAAGAAGAAGAGCGTGGTTTTCCCTGTTACCGAGGTTGTTACTCACAATGAGTTCTTCGACTATGACGCAAAGTATAACGGTCAGGTGGAAGAAATCACTCCAGCCCGCATTAGCGACGAGCTCACACGCGCTTTACAGGCCGAGACCAGTCGCATCTATGACATCCTGCACTGCAACGGCATCATTCGCGTTGACTTCATTGTAACCAAGAATGAAGACGGCAGCGACTGCATCAACATGCTCGAGGTGAATACCACACCAGGCATGACCGCCACAAGCTTCATCCCACAGCAGGTTGCGGCAGCAGGACTTGAAATGCGCGACGTGCTCACCGAGATTGTAGAAAACCAATTCTAGGTTAATATATGTAAACTGGCTGGCGAGTAAACACGCTAGCCGGTTTGTTCATTCAGAGGAGGAATTATGGAATCTAATACTATTACCCCGGCACATGCACGCAAAGTGCTTGGCAAGCAGGTGCAACTGTGGATTGATCTTTTCTTCTGCGTTGTGCTGTTGCCACTCATGATCTACTTGCTGCCCATCGAGCGCTGGCTTGAGAACAACACGTCATTTGTTCTGCTACTCGTGGGGTGGCTCTATGCCGTCTATTTCGTGAACCGTGTGTTCACGGTGCCGTCGCTCTTTGCCAACCGCAAGCGCATGATGTGGGCTTTGCTGGTGGTGATAGCCATGATAGGTGTCACCTACCTGCTCTCGCATTACAAGATGGATTACCCCTTCAGACACCACAGGCCGCGGCCCGAAGGGATGGGAGAGATGCCTCGCAGGCCCATCTCGGCCGCCAAGTTCAGGCTGCATCAGCAGGCTGTGTGGTTCCTCTTTGTGATAGTGATGACCTTCAGCAGCGCAATGGGACTGCTGCGTGAGCTATATCGCCAACGCGCACGCCAGCAAGAGCTTGAGGTGGCTAAGAACAAAGCCGAGCTCTCGCTCTACAAGGCGCAAATCGACCCCCATTTCCTCTTCAACACTCTCAACACTCTCTACAGCATGGTGGTGACTCAGAGTCCCAAGACCGAGGATGCCTTCATGCAGTTTATCGATATCACGCGCTACATCTACAATAACGCCAATCAGGACAGCGTGCCGGTCGATAGCGAGGCCCAATACCTGCAGCAATACATCGACTTGCAGCGCAACCGCATGAACGAGATGACGTCGGTGAACTATCGCTACACCAACGACCAGTCGCTGCCGGGAGCAACTATCGCTCCCATGTTGCTCATCACCTTTGTGGAAAATGCCTTGAAATATGGTGTCAGTGCCAGTGAGCACAGTGTCATCGACGTGGAATTGAGTATGAAAGATGGCGTGCTGACCCTCGCCACGAGCAACCCGGTGCGCACACGTCCTTCGGGCGATGCCAGCCCGGGCATAGGCATCGAGAACTGCCGCAAGCGCCTCGATCTGGTGTATGACACAAGCTACTCGCTCGACATCGATGACCATGACAATCAGTTTTCCGTGTTATTGAAAATCGACCTAAACAATAAGCAATGATGAAATGCGTGGCTATCGACGATGAGCCCATGGCTCTGGAAGTAATCAAGAACTTCTGCAACCGCTGTGACGACTTGGAGCTTGAAACGTTCACCAATCCACTGGTGGGTATCGAGCACGTGAAGCGCACTCGCCCCACGCTACTTTTTCTTGATGTGAAGATGGGGGAGGTGAGTGGTGTGAATCTCGCTAAAGAGTTGCCTCAAGGCACTTTTCTGGTGTTTACCACAGCCTATGCGCAATTTGCCGTCGACGGTTTCGATCTCAACGCGGTCGACTTCCTGCACAAGCCATTTTCATTCAGTCGTTTTGAGAAAGCTGTTAACAAGGTGCGGCAGGCTGTCAAGCTCATCAACTACAGCGCGGCTCCACCCCTTGAGGGCGAGGAAATCACAGTCAAGGTGGAGTATAAGAATGTGAAGATTCAGCTCAGCGCTATCCTCTATGTACAGGCAATGGACAACTACGTCAAGATTTTCACAGTCGACAACCGTCCGGTGCTCACTCAGATGAGCATGAAATCCCTTGAGGCGATGCTCCCCGAGGCTCACTTTCTGCGAGTGCACAAGAGCTACATTGTGCCGCGTCACCGCATCAGCACCTATTCTCGCACGCAACTCACTCTAACCGGCGGCACCACCATCCCCGTGGGTCGCGCTTATGCCGACAAGCTGGGCTGAGGTTAGTTGAAAATGCAGGGCTTGTCATTGAAATAATGCTTGCTCAGATGGATTTTTTGTCTATATTTGCATTGGAAAAATCTACAATTATTCAACTGCTATGAAGAAAATTATATTAAGTGCTGTTGCAGTGCTTGTGGCATGCGGCATGGCTACGCAGGCTAAAAATAAGGTAAAGGCGGCTGGCCTCAACTTCGACCCAACCGCCGGCGAAGAAAGGGTGATGACGATGCCCGATGGCTCTCAAGTGCGTTACACCGCTTGGGAGCGACTCTACTTTGTGACCAACGTTGAAGACTCGGCCTATCAGTTCCTTAATGTGTATGCCCCAGAGGGCGCTACACAGCAGTCGCCCATCTTGTTGCGAACCTATGTGGGTGGCTACATGGCTTCGGCGGCAGGACAGCCTCAGGCGGGGGATGCCAGCGGACGTGCCCTCAAGGAAGGCATGGTGGTGGTCATTCCCGGTTCAAGAGGCCGCAGTTCCACAGTTATCGCTACCAAGACCAACAAGAAAGCCGGTATCAAGAAGGGGCAGACAATTTACACCGGGCGTGCGCCGGCCGCACTGCTTGACCTCAAGGCTGCAATACGCTACCTGCGTCACTTCGACAGTGAAATGCCGGGAAATGCCGAGAAAATTGTCACCGATGGCACCAGCGCAGGTGGGGCAATGTCGGCACTTATGGGGGCCACCGGCAATCACCCTGCCTATGAACCACTGCTGCAGGCAATGGGTGCGGCAAGTGAGCGTGACGATGTGCTGGCAAGTGTGTGCTATTGCCCCATTACCGACCTCGACCATGCCGACATGGCCTACGAGTGGCTCTACAATTCCACTCATAGCCGTCAGCAGGCCGATGAGCGGGTGCTTGCCGTCAGCAATGACCTCAAGGCTCAATTTCCCGACTACTTGGCCAGCCTTAAACTACATGCTCCTGATGGCACGCTACTCAGTGCTGACAATTATCTCGATTATGTGAAGAGCGAACTCATTCGTGCCGCACAAATCGCCAAGAATGCCGGTGCCGACATCCCCGACTCGCTGGGCTTCAAGTTCAGTGAAGATACGGGTTTTAGCGCGCCTCCCATCAATGGCGGCATGCGTCGGTCGCCTGCGGGGCGTGCTCCGCTAGGAGGGCAGCGTGCAGGAATGCCTATGCGCTCGGGCGGCACCATAAAGAAGGCCGGAGAGTATATTGTCGATTTAGATATGGACAAGTATCTCAACTATGTGGTTTCAACCCAGCCGCTCAAGACGGCTCCTGCTTTCGACACCAAGGGTGTGGCCGAGCAGCCGGCCTCGGGCGAGAACGAGGAGTTTGGCGACAGCAATGGCAGCAGCGTCAACTTCACTGAGTATGGCGCAATGAAAGCCAGTGCCTATCTGGGTGAGGATGTGAAGCGCAACGTGTGGCTCATGAATCCCATGAACTTCATTGAAGACAAGTCGGCAAGCGTGGCACCGCATTGGTACATACGTCATGGCGCACGCGACCGCGACACAGCTTTTCCCGTGCCCATCAACCTTGCGTTAAAACTGCTCAACACGGGTCACGACGTAAACTTCCTCCTGGCATGGAACCGACCTCACAGTGGCGACTATGCTCTTGACGAACTTTTCCAATGGATTAAAGATGTAACCCGATAGGCTCCGCCTTACGCGTGCGTTACCTGAGAGAACGGATTATAACATGATAAAGCAAAAAAAATCCCTGGCTCACGCCGGGGATTGCTTAACTAATTAACCTTCTAATACCATTAACATAAACCTTAAAACAAAAATGAAAAAGAAATCGTCGTCGCGACGGTAATGATTTTCATAACCTTAAAACTAATACCATGAAAACTGATGCAAAGATAATGCTTTTCATGGCTGCAAACCTAATTTTTGTCTAAAAAGTTGTGATTTTTAGGCATATTTTAACCTTATTTTTAATTTGAAAATAGATTTTAAGGAAAATGCGGGTCAAAAAAGTGCCGCAGCGAAAACTTGTCTCGTTGCGGCACTTATTATAAATAAGATGTCTTTCAGTAAAGTTGTGTGGTGCTAAGCGCGAGAAAATTACTCGTCGATGCCGGCCTCTTTCATGTTGGTGAACACGTTCTGCACGTCGTCATCCTCCTCAAGCACCTCAAGGAGTTTCTCCATGTCGGCAGTCTGCTCCTCGTTCAGTTCCTTGTAATCGGCAGGCTCATAGACGAATTCCGAGCTCTTGATTTCGAATCCATTCTCCTCAAGATACTTCTGGATGTCGCCGTTGCTCTCAAAAGCTGCGCTAATGATGATTTCCTCCTCGTCCTGCTCTATTTCTTCGGCACCGAAGTCAATGAGTTCAAGCTCCAGGTCTTCAAGAGTAACGCCCTCTTTAGGCTCTACGTGGAAGTAGGCCTTGTGGCTGAACATGAAGGCCACGCTACCCGAGTTGCCCAGTGTGCCGCCCTTCTTGTTGAAGTAGCTGCGCAGGTTGGCAACGGTGCGTGTGGTGTTGTCGGTGGCTGTTTCCACGAGGATGGCGATTCCGTGAGGTCCGTATCCCTCATAGATTACCTCCTTGTAGTCGCTGGCATCCTTGTCGCTTGCTTTCTTGATGGCGCGCTCCACGGTGTCTTTGGGCATGTTGGCCGCCTTGGCGTTGGCCATGAGTGCGCGCAGTCGTGAGTTGGCGCTGGGATCGGGACCACCGGCTTTAACAGCCATTGTGATTTCTTTACCAATCTTAGTGAATGTGCGGGACATGCTGCCCCAGCGTTTCAGTTTTCTTGCTTTGCGATATTCAAACGCTCTTCCCATAAATAAGTTGAATTATTATTAATATTTTTTGTTAGTCTTGCATTTTGTGCTCGGGCACCACAGCCAGGAATGTGATGGGCTTGTCGCTGCGGTTGATGAGGCTGTGGCTGTGCCCCATGGGGCAGTAATGAGCCTCACCTGCAAGGAGCTTTTCCTCGCCGTCGTCGTAGAGCACATGCCCCTCGCCTTCGAGCAGATAGATAATCTCACTATTGCCCTCATGGGTGTGGTAACCAATCGAAGCTCCTGACTCAAGCGTGCCGAGCATAATCTTGCACTTTCCGTCGTCGAAGCGGCGCGATTTATACTCTTTCTCGCCTCCCTTAAAATTAAGGGCGACATTCAGCTCCAAGTCATTAAAATTGATTATCATTTTATATAAAATGTGTGTGTTATTATTTATGCATTAGTGCATTATCTGAGTTTTGCTCCCACTTGCTTGTCGAGGTTGGCGATGATTTTGTTCATCACAGCGTCGATTTGCTTGTCTTGCAGCGTTTTCACGTCGTCTTGCAACGTGATGCTGATTGCATAGGATTTCTTGCCGGCTTCGAGGTTCTTTCCCTCATAGACGTCGAAGAGGTTCACGCCGCGCAGCAACTTGCGCTCGCTCTGCTCAACAACGTGCTTGATGTCGGCATAGGTGACATTTGTGTCGACCAGCAAAGCCAAGTCGCGACGCACGGGCAACGTCTTGGGCAGGTCAACAAATTCGGTCTTGGCTTTTGCCGCCATCTTGCACAAGGCGTTCCAGTTGAACTGGGCGAAGTAAACAGGCTGGCTAACGTCGGCCTTCTTGAGTTGTTTCTCGGTCACAACGCCCATTATGGCGATTTCCTTGCCGCCGCGGTTCTTGTAGGAGATGGCCGGTGAGAGCACGTCGTTGTCGAACTGTTCAAGAGTGAGGTCGCGCTCGGCGATTCCCAGGCGCGCGAAAATGCCTTCAACTGCAGCCTTGAGATCATAAACGTCGAGTTTGCGGGTCTTGCTGGCCCAACTGTCGCCATGGTTCTCGCCGCTTAGCCACAAACCCAGCGCGGTGTGCTCGGAGTAGGGGGCCAGAGCCACCTCGGCATTGCTGGCATTGGGGTCGAAGTGATAGACGTTGCCAAACTCATACATCCTTATATTTGGATTTTTGTGGTTGATGTTGCGAGCCGCACTCTCCAGGCCTCCAAAGAGTAACGTCTGTCGCATCAGGCACAGGTCGCTGCTCAATGGGTTCATCAGGTGAACGCATTCGGCCTCGGGATAGGTCTCGCAGTCGGCGTAGTAGCTTTGCGCTGTGAGTGAGTTGTTCATTATCTCGTTGTAGCCTTGAGCGCTAAGTTGGTTGGAGATGAGCTCCTGTGTGTCGTCGCGGAAGTCAACCATGCCCTTGATGGAGAGAGAACTCTTCACCTGGTCGCCAATCTCCACGTTGTTGTAGCCGTAGACGCGCAGAATATCTTCCACCACGTCGCATGGGCGCTGAACGTCGACTCGGTAGGTGGGTACCACCAGGTTGAGTTTCTCGTCGTCTTCGGCCTCGATTTTCATTTCTAGGCTCTCAACGATGCCCTTGACGGTTTCCTTGGGAATTTCCTTGCCAATGAGGCTGTTCACGTAGTCGTAGCGCAGTTCCACGGGGTAGCCGGGGAAGTCGTGCTGCTTCACGTCAACAATCTCGCCGCAAATCTCGCCACCGGCAATCTCTTTGATGAGCATGGCAGCAAGCTTGAGGTTATATACCACATCGTTGGGGTCGATGCCGCGCTCGAAGCGGAACGAGGCGTCGGTGTTTAAGCCGAAGCGGCGAGCGCTCTTGCGAATCCAGGTGGGGTGAAAATAGGCCGACTCCAGGAAGATGTCGGTAGTCGACTCGGTAACACCGCTGTCGAGACCGCCAAACACGCCGCCGATGCACATTGGCTCCTCGGTGTTGCAAATCATCAGGTCGCGGTCGGTGAGGGTGCGCTCCACGCCATCGAGGGTGACAAATTTAGTGCCGGCCTCGCAGGTGCGAACCACCACCTTCTCGCCCTTGATTTTGCTCAAGTCGAAGCAGTGCAGGGGTTGATTGGTGCCGAGCAGTATATAGTTGGTGATATCAACGATGTTGTTGATGGGGCGCTGGCCCACTGTGGTCAAGAAGTCCTTGAGCCACTTGGGGCTTTCCTGAACCTTCACGTTGCGAATGGTCAATCCGCAGTAGCGTGGGCAGGCCTCGCCATTGAGAACTTCGACAGGGATGCCGCCGTCGGGGCGGTCAATCTTGAAGTCGTCAACGCTGGGGCGGCGCAGGTTGCCGTCCTTGCCGTGGCACTTGAGCCAGGCGTTGAGATCGCGCGCCACACCGTAGTGCGAACCGCCGTCGATGCGGTTGGGGGTGAGGTCAACCTCAATGAGCCAGTCGCTTTCTATGCCATAGTAGGTGGCGGCCGGTGTGCCCACCACCGCTTCGTCTGGCAACACGATGATGCCTGCGTGGTCGCTGCCTATTCCTATCTCATCCTCGGCGCAAATCATGCCGTGAGAGTCGGTGCCGCGCAACTTTGATTTCTTGATTACAAATTCCTTGTCGCCGTCGTAGAGAACAGTGCCCACGGTGGCAACAATCACCTTTTGGCCGGCAGCCACATTGGGCGCGCCGCACACGATTTGCACAGGTTCCTCGCCATTGCCCAGGTCAACGGTGGTGAGGTGCAGATGGTCGCTGTTGGGGTGGGGCTCGCAAGTGAGCACCTTGCCCACCACCAGACCCTTGAGTCCGCCGCGAATTGTCTCTACTTCCTCAACCGTTCCCACCTCAAGGCCAAGCGATGTGAGCGCGTCGCCCACCTCCTGCGCGGTGAGATCAATGTCGAGGTATTGTTTCAACCATTTTAACGAAATGTTCATGTTGTGATGTGTTGATATATTTGTGTTATTGTTATTTTCGTGTAAACCGGTTGCACTATGGCCACTCTAAAAGGCATGATAATGCAATCAACTTGCAAAGTTAATAATTTTTGTTGTAACAAGAGCACTTTGTAATATAAACTTTTAGGCGAAGCTCAAAAATGGCTTTTGGTGGTGCGGTTTCACGGCGTATTGGCTGTAATAATATTAAGGTTTTTTAATAATTATGAACATTATTTTTTCAATACAAAGCTATAACTTTGTAGGCAAATAACCAATTGATTAATGTTAAGCAACCATGACTAGAAGAATAATATTTTTAATTGCCGCGGTGGCGCTGATGCTGCCGCAGCTGCGTGCCGAGGAGCAGAAACGTGAGTTTCGCGCGGCATGGCTTGCCACTGTGTCTAATATCGACTGGCCCAACGAGCGTGGCACCGGTGCCGCTGTCATTGAGCGCCAAAAGCAAAGTCTTATCAACTACCTCGACGGCTTTGCGAGCACCAACATGAATGCCGTGTGCATTCAGGTGCGCTCTATGTGCGACGCTATGTATCAGTCAAGCTACGAGCCATGGTCGAGCTATCTCACCGGCTCGCGTGGAGCCAATCCCGGTTGGGACCCCCTGGCCTTTGCTGTTGAGGAGTGCCACAAGCGAGGCATTGAGTGTCATGCTTGGGTCAACCCCTACCGCTATGCCAACGGTAGCCCATCAACATGGAACACAGCTCAAGATCAGGCTCTTGTCAACTCGGGCATCCTGCTGAGCTACACTAACAGCTCGGGCACGACAACCACCGTGCTCAACCCTGGCTTGCCGGCTTCGCGCGAGCGCATCGTGAACGTGTGCCGGGAGATGATTGAGAACTACGACATCGACGGGCTCATCTTCGACGATTACTTCTATCCCAGCGGCATTCCCACCAACAGCAGCGCAGCCGACTACAACCTGTGGCGCGACAGCGGCACAACGCTGAGTTTCGCCAACTGGCGACGCGCTCAAGTTAACCAGATGGTGGCCGATGTGTATAACATGGTGCAGGCCACCAAGCCGCAAGTGCGCTTCTCGATAGGGCCGGCAGGTGTGGCCGGAACTGCCTCCACAAGTGCCTCGCAGCATGGCGTGAATCCTTGTCCCACAGGCAGCGACTGGCAGTACTCGTCGCTCTTCAGCGACCCGCTGGCGTGGCTCGAGGAGGGAACTATCGACTACATCTCGCCTCAGCTCTACTGGAAACGCAACCATTCCACCAACCCCTTTGGGCCGCTCACTCAGTGGTGGAGCTACATCGCCAAGCACTTTGGACGTCATCACTATGCCAGCCAGAATATTTATTTCATGGACAACGACGGCAACAATCTCAACAGTTGGCAGGAAATTGTGGCACAGGTGCAGCTCAGCCGTCAGTACACCGAGAACAACGCCCCGGGTGTGAACTTCTATTCATCGCGCTACATCAACGGGCCACGCATGACGGGACTGGGCAACTATCTGGTGCAGACCATCTTCCCCAAGAAGGCGTTGCCGCCGGCGCTGGAGTGGAAAACCAAGGACAACCTCGACACCCCCACCGGCTTGACCCTCAGCGGCAACACGCTGTCATGGAACGCGGTCGACGGCGAGCTGGTGAAATATGCCGTCTATGCTATCCCCAGCAGTGTTGACCCAAGCACGATAGGCAGCTCGCGGTTTGACGGAATAAAGAGCGACTACCTTGAGGCTGTGACCTATGGCACCAGTTTAACCCTGCCCTCTGAGTATGCTGCGGGCTATTGGTTTGCCGTCACTAGTGTGGATGGCTACAACTTCGAGTACGCTCCGGCCTATCTCAACGCTCCGGCGGGCAATGCGCCGCAGGTCACCCTTCTTTCTCCGGTGGGCGATGCTGTGGCCCAGTGGTCGCAGCAGTTCACGTGGAGTGCTGTGGAGGGCGCCACCTTCAATATTGAGATTGCCGCCGACGAGGCTTTCGGCGATGTGCTCATCTCCCGGCGGGGCATCAATGCCAATGCGGTGACCATCGACCTCTCATCGCTTGCCAGCGCCACCCGCTACTACTGGCGCGTGACTACCGTGCTCGCCGGCCACTTCGACACCGGCAGCGCCGTGGCGTCGTTCACAACGCTGCAGCGCGACCTTGCGCCACAGGCCACATTGATTTATCCGGCCGATGGTGCCGAAATCAACGACAACTTCAAGTTCCTGGTTGGCAATGTGGGAGCCCAGAGCTACAAGCTTGAAGTGGCGAGCGATGACCGGTTTGCCGGCGTTGTGCTCACCGCCAATTATCTCCAGCCCGAGGGCGAGAATCTCGCGGCGCAATGCGTGATAGCGCTGCTGGGTGAGGGCACCTACCACTGGCGGGTGACCACCACTGCCGCGGGCTGCGACCCTTGTGTGAGCGAAACCCGCACATTCACCATCACCGGCATCTCGATAGGCAACACCGAGCCGGGCTATGTGATGAAGACCGATGTCGCTGCCCACTCCTATGCCCCCACCGCCGGTGTGACCATCACCAGCAACTGGATTCGCTCGGTAAAGAGCGACTACGACAACTTTGAGCAAGAGAACTACGGCTCGTTCAACCGCTCGTTTGCGGTGCTGGATGGAAAGCTCTATCTCACCGGGCGCAGCAAGAACAGCTCCAGTGCACAGTGCTATCTGCGCGTCTACAATGCCGCCACCGGCGAGTGGCTTCGCGACCTGGCTTTGCCCGAGACTGTCCAGGCCCCCTATTTCCCTTGCAACAATGTGCTCGTTGATGATGCCGGCAATCTGCTCATCGCCAACATGGTGCTCAACGC
>DGWL01000021.1:2278-17831 GCA_002396125.1 Porphyromonadaceae bacterium UBA4259 | reverse complement strand
GCCACGCTGCAGGGCGGCGAGTCGACGGGGCGCATCGACCACATCGATGTGGCCGGCGACGTGGCCTCGGGCAACTTCGAGGTGCTTGCCGCCACCTCGCGCAGCGACGAGATTATCACCTGGACGGTGCAAGGCGCGAGCGTTGCCGCCGTCGAGATTGCCCATGCCGCAGGTTTCTTTCCCGCCACGGCCACCGGCTTCGGCACCTCGCCGCGCGTCAAGGCTCTGCCGGGAGGCACGCGGGCCATCGTGCGTGGAGCGGGCATCGAGCCCACGGTCTACGACACCGGCACCGGCCAGGTGATCGACAGCTTCGAGGCCTGCAACGCTCTCTTGAGCGAGGGACGTGCCGGCGATGGCGTGGCCGCCTTCAACCTCATGGGCTATAACTTCCTGCTCTACTCCAGCGGCGACTATGCCACACCGCAGGGGCACAACTTCAAGCTCGCCGTCAATCGCGGTGGCACTCTCTTTGCCGGCTACTCGCCACTGTGGACCCTGCCGCGCGACGGCATGGGGGTGGTGAACAGCACCACCATGAGCACGCCATGCCTGGCTGTGCCGGGCAGCCGCGGCAACGAGATGGAGCTATACCTCTACGTGCCGGGCAACGGCATTGCCAAGTACACCCTGGCCGTGGCTCCGGGGGCCGACGTCAATGCCGACGGGCTGGTCAACAGCGCCGACGTCACCGCCCTCTACAGCTGCATCCTGGGTGGCGACGACAGCTTCCTCACCACCGCCGACGTTAACGCCGACGGTGTGGTCAACAGCGCCGACGTCACCGCCGTCTACTCCACTGTCCTGGGCGACTGAAATGACAAGTCTCACAACGGAAAGCGGTGACAAATGAGGGGGGCATGGCAGCGCATCACGCTACCATGCCTCCTTTTTTTCCCCCCTTCCTGTGTCGTTGGCGTGTGTCGCCGTCGCGGTGGTGGCGTTTGCCGCTTGGCAAGTTTTGTTAAAACAGTCAAAAAATAGTAGTTAATGCTAAAAAAATAAAAAAAAAGAATTTTTCTTGATGGTTAATTGAGGTGCTTTGAAAATAAAATATTAAGTTTGTGGAGTGAAAAAAGTGGCATTTGCAAAGCGATGCCGGGGGAGGCCATATTATTGCTATATTGATTGAATATTAGCGAACAATACCAGTAACAATCAATAACCAGATTATAGATCCAAAACTTACAGTAAATTATGAGAAAACAGCTACTACTACTGCTATTTTCGGTCATGGCGTTGACGGGCTTTGCCCGCATCGTGACGGGCGTGGTTACCCAAAAGAGCGACGGCGAGACGATAATAGGCGCGTCGGTGCAAGTGAAGGGAACCACCCGCGGCACGGCAACCGACCTTGACGGGAAATACTCTATTGACGTCAAGGATGGCGAAATCCTTGAGATCTCCTATGTGGGGATGACTCCTGTGAGCGTCAAGGTTAATGGACAAAGCGTCGTCAACGTTGAGATGGAGGAGAACTCCCAGGTGCTTAAGGAGGTGGTGGTGACCGCCTATGGCCAAACTCAGGAGAAGAAGAAGCTGAACTTCGCCGTTCAGTCGCTGAGCGCCGACCAGGTGACCGCCGGCGGCTCGGCCAACTTTGCCAACTCCCTTCAGGGCAAGGTTGCCGGCCTGCAGGTGTCGACCGGCGGTGGCTCGCCCAACTCCTCGACGCAGCTCATCATTCGCGCCATCAGCTCGGTGAACAACTCGCAGAGCAATGAGCCGCTGATGGTGGTGGATGGCGTGGCCATTCGCGGCAAGGGCTCGACTCTTGCCGACATCAACCCCGACGATATTGAGAACATGAGCGTGCTCAAGGGCGCGGCGGCAAGTGCCTTATATGGCCAAGAGGGTGCCAACGGTGTTATCCTCATCACCACCAAGAGCGGCTCTCGAGACGGCTCTATCAAGGTTAACGCCAGCGCCACGGTCGAGATTAGCAACTGCATGCGCATTCCCAAGCTGCAGAGCATGTTCACGCCAGGCTCCAAGGGCTTCTACAAGGAGAACAGCGGTGGCGGTGGCTGGGGTCCCTACCTGCAGAGCGATGAGACCCTCCACGACAACCTGGGCAACTTCTTGGGCACCGGCGTGCTGCAGAAGTACAGCGTGAGCGTGAGTGGCGGTACCGAGAAGTTTAATTCCTATGCCTCGGTAGCCTACACACGTCACCAGGGTGTTGTGCCCAAGGACTATAAGAACCAAATCACGGCCTTTGTCAAGGGCATGTACAAGCCTAGCGAGCAAGTTACCATTCAGCTGTCGCTGAATTTCATCGACACCCGCTCGCGCGGCTTTGGCAACTCGATGTCGACAATCTACAACTGGGGCCGCAACTTTAACATGGCCGACTATATCACGGCCGATGGCACTGTGAACTGGGCCAACCGCTACGACCGCTGGGACCTGCTGCTCGACACCGAGCGCATTGGCGCCACCGTGAGCCCCTACTACGGTCGCTACCTCGACAAGAGCTTGACCGAGAACAATCGCATCATGATTAATGGGCAAATTGCCTATGAGCCCATCAAGGGACTGGTGTTCACCGGCAAGCTGGGTTATGACAAGGGTTACACCATGTATGACGCCTACACCGTGCCACGCCTCTATGAGACCGACTTTGTCGACATCAACAACGAGGAGGTGCAGACTGTTCTTGCCGCCAACAAGTCGCGACTTGGCGAGTATTCGTTCCAGCCATCGCGAGGCGAGCAAATCACGGCGCAGTTCTTTGCCAACTACACCCACACCTTTGCCGAGGATTTCAATTTCAACATCTTCTACGGTATGGAGTACACTAAGTATAAAGGCTTGGAAGGCAGCTTTGGAGCCTATGATTTCATCTTGACCGACTCGCACAGCGATGGCTTCTTCAGCTGGCAGAACGTCGACCCCAAGACCTATCTTGAGCATGGAATGACGCTCTACCACTCCAGCCGCGACAAGTATGGCTACTTTGGCGAGCTGCGATTTGACTACAAGGGCATTGCTCAAATCTCGGCCACATGGCGTCACGATGGTGCCTCGCAGTTCAAGCAGAACTACAAGACGAGCTACTTCTACCCATCGGTAACTGCCGGCGTAATCTTCAGCGAACTTTTTAACCTCACCAACAACTGGTTCAGCTACGGTAAGTTGCGTGGCAACTGGGCACGCGTGGGAAAGACCAGCCCCGCCTACCTCTTCACCGACACCTATAAGCGCTGGACCACCTTCCCCGACCCCGGCTATGGCATCGACCCCACCACCTCGCGAGCCACAGTGCTTGAACCCGAGATGACCAACTCGTGGGAGATTGGTGCCGACCTGCGATTCTTCAACAGCCGCACACGCCTCGACGTGGCCTACTACTCGACCTCGGTCGACAACCAGATTGTGAGCGTGCGTGTGTCGCCGGCATCGGGAACCATCTTGCAGACCCGCAACGAGGGAACCATTGAGAACCACGGCGTGGAGCTCTCGCTGGCACAGGACATAATTCGCAGTCACGATTTCGACTGGACAGCGATGCTCAACTACTCGTTCAATCGTGGCCGGGTTAAAAAGCTGCCCGACGACGTAATCGAGATTCAGGGAACGCAATATGGCGACATCTTCCCCGTGGCACGACTCAATGGCTCATCGACCGGCCTCTCGGGCAAGGACTACATGCGTGACCCCGACGGCAACGTGATTTGCAACAGCGACGGTTACCCCATTATCGATGCCCAGAAGGGTATCTACATTGGCAACCGCGAGCCCGATTTCCTGCTGGGTCTGGGTTCCAACTTCCGCTGGAAGAACTTGAGCGCATCATTCCTCTTTGACTGCCGCAAGGGTGGCGACGTGGCCAATGTCACAGGCCGCAGCTTGATTTCTAACGGCATGAATCACCTCTATGACAAGTATCGCAACCGCGAGATTATCTTCAAGGGCGTGGTCGACAATGGTGACGGCACCTACTCGCCCAACACCACCCCCATCATCCTTGACCAGAACTTTATCGCTACCTACTATAGCACTGTCTCGTCCAACTTCATTGAAGATGGCTCCTACATTCGCTTGAGTTATGTGACGCTGGGCTACGACTTCACGAGCCTGCTCAAGAAGGGATGCCCCATTAAGCACTTGAGCCTTAACTGCACCGGCCGCAACCTGTTCTTGCTCACCAAGTACAGCGGCAACGACCCGGCAATCTTGGCCAGCACAAGCGGTGGTACCGGCGGCATGGGTATCGACAATTACAACGTGCCCTCAACACGCAGTTTTAACTTTACTTTGAAAGCATCGTTCTAATCACACTAGTAAATCATGGAAATTATGGAAAAAATTAAGATGTTAGCAGTGCTGCTTCTCGCATGCTTTATCAGTGTGAGTTGCGAAGATATTCTCGATGATAATGTTAACCCCGATAAGCCACACTCCATCAGTGTGATTGAGGCTTTGCCGGTTGTGGTGTTCTATGCTCAGCAAATCAACTATGACCACGCCGAGTATTATAACTACTTCTCGCAGTTCCTCACAACAGGTGGCAAGAGTTCGGTGGGTGCCTATTCCTACAAGTGCGAGTGGGAGATGCTCACCATGAACCGCCACCCGCAGTGGCGCCGCCACTTCTACGACATCGGTGTCAATTCCAAGAACCTGATTCAGTTCTCGCAAGATATTGGCTCGCCCAACTATGAACTAATTGCGCGCACCATCAGGTTGATGTCAACACAGTTGACTACCGACGCCTTCGGCGACATGCCACGCTCACAAGCCTACATGACCAACGCGCCCACCTACGATACTCAAGCGAGCATCTATGAGTGGATGTTCCAGGAGGCCGATGAACTGATTGCGCTCTATGAGAACCCAGAGTACACCCACAACGAGCACAACCTGGTTATCGACGCGGCCCAAGACCGTGTCTATGCCGGCGACCTCGAGAAGTGGAAAGGACTGGTCTATGCCATCAAGGCGCGCCTGCTGCTGCGCAACATCCCCAATGTGGACCGCAGCCCGGCCATGTGCCAAAAGATTATCGACGCTGCCGACGCTGCCATCAACCAGTGGCGCAAGGGCGACCTGCTCTACGGCAGTTGGTTTGGCAATGAGCCACGCTACAACTTCGACGGTGGCACCGGCACGCAAAACTGCGTGTGGAGCTTGTCGAAGCCCGTCATCAACAGCTGGGAATCGCGCTCCAATCTGCTCGACGGAGCCATCCCGAGCAAGTATTTCATGGTTGATGTGCTTGGCATCAGCGCCCCCGACAACGAGCGCTTTAGCGGCACCTTCAATGGTGGCACGGCATCGAGTTTCCAGGGCTATGCCAACGATCCGCGGTGCGTGCTGCTCATGATTCCGCGCACCGGCCCGCAGTCGCCTAGCAACACCACTGCCAGCGTCATCAAGATGCGCTATCTCGAGAACAACATCGGCATGAGTACCAGCTACAAGATTGCCAACTATCCCAACCTTTACATGGGTGCCTACGCCGGCGACCCCGCAGGCTACAACCCCATCTTCACCATGGAAGAGCTCTACTTCATCAAGGCCGAGGCAATGTATTGGAAGGGCGACAAGGCTGGAGCATGCGCACTCGCCAAGGAAGCCACCGAGCACAACATTCAGCGACATCTCGACTTCTTCTTGATGAAGTACCCAAACCCCAACTACAATGAGAACACAGACAATAAGTACCCAGGGCAGTGTACCGTGAGCGGCACTCCTGGCTACACGCAGGCTCAGTATTGGGAAGGACAGGTCAACGCGTTCCTCAACAACGAGGACTATTTCACCTATAGCTCGTCGGGCAAGGCCACGCTGCGCGTTCCCAAGGTTACCGAGCGCGGCAACAAGCACTGGTTCTTCAACGAGGCGGAGTACACACTCAGTGACCTGATGATTCAAAAATATGTCGCCATGGTTTATCAACCCGAGATGTGGACCGACATGCGACGCTATCACTATAGCAACAAGCGCAACAATTATGGCATTGGTGATGCTAACGAGATTATCTATCCCAACTTGCGCCGCCCCTACAACCTCTATTCTCCCTACTGGGTTGACGGCCTGACCGAGGCTCAGAAGGAGAACACATGGATTCAGCGACTCAACTATGACCCCGAGACCGAGGAGAAATACAACCGCTCGGAGTTGCAGCGACTGGGCGCCTACAAGAACTACAAGTGGTTGCAGGAACCCATGATTTGGGCGCATGACTATGGCGAGGTTACATCGCTCACCGGCAAGTAACCCACTATTCCCGAGATTTTAATAATTGCAGAAAATAATGAAAAATATAAGAATTATGAAGATTTTCAATATATTAGGCTCGGTGGCACTGGTGGCTGCTTTGGCAACTTCCTGCGCTGTGCATGACCCATTTGCCGACAACATGGAAATTGGGCAAGTGGTGCCCACAGTGTCGTGGGAGCTCAGCGACGTGGCCAAGGCGGGTGGTTATGTCAATTTCAAGGCCAAGTACTACACCAGCAACGAGCACACCATTGATCACAGCGAAGTGTGGGGTCTGGTGACTCGCACCACCTCGGCCGCGGTAACCTGCCGCTTGACAACAGCGCTTTCCTACACTAAGACCGTCAACACTACCGACACTGTGCGCACCCACGTGCAACTGGCTACCTACGACCACAGTAAAGCCGAGTGGGACGGGCATGAGTATGTCCTCACCGACTCTTTCCAGGTGTCATCCACTTTGGCTCCTATTAGCTGGGTCGACCCCGAGGAGTTTGACGAAGAGCGTTTCAACATGTATTACCCTGCCACCTTCAAGCAGGAGTTTATCGACCATGTGGTTGAGTATCTCACTCGCGACAGCGTGTACTATAACGACCTGCGCAACATCTACATCAACTACGACTTCACGGCCGAGCAGTTTGAGGCGCTAAACGCCAAGTACGGCTTCGACATTCCCACCGAGACCGAGAGTGGCAATAAGAGCGACGCATGGTTTGTTGATGCCACTGTGGTAGACCACTACTATTACATCACCGTCGATGAGGCCGGTGTTAAGACCGAGCACGAGATTGAGACTGCCGAGCAAGCTCCGGCAGGTGTCAATGTCTACGAAGTGTACAAGTCGAGTCCGTGGGTTTACAGCCGCTACAGCGATGACACCGGTGGCCGCATCACCTCGATTCGCAAGCAGTACATGCCTTACTGGAAAGAACTCATTGAGCAGATTCCTTTCAAGGACTGGATTTACAACAGCGGCGACAAGAACTACTCGGTGAACTTCACCCGCAATTACATTCTTTATCCCACCTTCCGCGTCTTCGACGAGAACGGCAAGATGGGTAAAGACACTGAGACCAAGCAAATTTCTCTTAACTAAAAATTTACGTTGCAGTTATGAAGATATTTAAAAATATAGCATTAATGGCATTGATGGTGCTCTCGATGTTCTCCTGCGTGGAGAAGGAACCGGTCTACGGCAACTTCCCGGGCAAGGATGTTGACTTCACCTATAATGTTGATGGAGATGAATACTCGCTCGACTTCTATGTGGTGTCGACCATCAAGTTCAACAACACCAGCTCAAAGAGCGGTAGCGTGACTTGGGATTTTGGCGACGGCAGCACATCGAGCGACCAGAACCCCACCCACAAGTATGCTCAGGCTGGTCTTTACAATGTGACCCTCACGGTTGATGGGGTAGGGCAGCGCACCTATCCGCTGCTCATCTACGACATCGCGCCCGTGCTGAGCGTTGTGGAGCAGAGTGCCGAGACCGTTGTCATCAACGAAGTGACCGTGTTGCTCGACATCGCACTGCCCAATCCCGAGGACTTGGAGTGCAAGTATGTGTGGAAGTTCCCCGAGGGCACCACGCTTGAGGACGGAACCGCTATCACCGAGTTCACGGGCTATAGCCACAGCGATGGCTCGGTCGACAACCCGGGCCGCCTCAAGTTCAAGAACATTGGCTCGCAAAAGATTGAGTTGCAGACTTGGTTTGACGTCAATGGCGAGAACCGCCGCCTCGAGGACAGCTACGTAAACGTGCAGGTGGGCTCATCGATTCCTTGTCCCACTCTCTACTATGCTGTGATGGGTGGCAACATCAAGGCCTACAAACTAATTGAGCCCGAGCGGCTGCCTCCCGGCACCAAGAACATGCCATTTGACATGGGCGTGAGCTCGGGTAACATGCCCACCAATCTCGTCTTTGCCACTGTTGAAGGTCGAGACTACGTCTATATCCTTGATTGTGGCAAGCAGTATTACTATGTAAATGACGAGAATGGCGTGCTTGGCGATGGCAAGATTAGCGTCATGACTGCCGACGGCACCGACGTGAGCACCATGGTCACCAACGTGGGCGGGCAAGCCTTCAACGACCCGTTCCAGGGTTGCGCCGACCAGCTTAACGGTTACCTCTATTACACCGACCGCAACACCGGCATCCGCCGCTTGCCACTCACAACCCGCGGCGAGCGCGAGACCACAGTCTACTCAAGCACAGCCGGCTACTTCTGTGTAAACAACATGCTCAACTACTACGGCAACGGCATTGCCTATGGCGCTATCCACACAGGCATCCTGCAAGACAAGAACGGTGTGTTCTGGTGGGGCAAGAACTACTCGGGCAACGGTATTTATCGCTTCCGCACCACCGACATTGGTGAGGCGTCGGCCACCAAGACCGGTCCAATTCCATTCCCCATTGTGTTGCAAGCCACCCAACCACGCGCTTTCACCATCGATGAGGAGTTGAATAACCTCTACGTGTGGATGTGTAAGGGTGGCACTCCGGGACCAGGCTTCACCTGCTACCCGTTGCCGGGAGCCAGCGAAGGTCTTGACTACGACAAATTCACCACTTACATCACAATGGAGGCCAACCCCGAGAATACCACTGCCGACGAGGGTGTTTACACCACACAGTTTGCCGTCGACATGCTCTCTCACTATGTGTACTTCGGCTTCCGTGCCGCCAGCACCGAGAGCACCTACACCACTGGTCTCAAGTATTTCGACCCCACCACTAAGAAAGTGATGGACTTCAACGGCAACAAGGAGCGCATTTTGGGCTTGTGTATCAATCCGCGCACAACCCAGCTCTTCTAGCTTGAGATAATAAATTTTTGTTTCATAACTTAATTGTTTTCATCCCCCCCGGTCTCTCTTGTCGAGGCCGGGGGGTAATATATCTTAGTTTTTCCACGATTTTGGATGTTTTGTGCTATTATATTACTGCTTTTCACCTTATATAAATAAAAAATGCTTTGAAAATTTTGAAGTTTGCTAACTTTTTGTTTTCTTTGTAGGTTGTAACCGGATATCATTTTTTTGTCAATAAAATCATTATTAACTGTCAATAATAACTTCAAAAAAAATTATTAGCATGAAGAAATTTCTACTTGTACTATCAATGGTATTGATGGTTTGCTCCAGCGCATTGGCGGCTGGCAAGCTCTTGACTAAGGATCCTAACACCTACGAGGGCAAGAATGGCATTAACATCAAGAACCTGTGGATTAAAGACCGTTTTCACTATGGTGAGAATGAGTATGCCAACTTTGAGTGGTGTAACGTAAAAGCTCGCACTGCAGTGATGCAAGATGGCATTGTGTATGTTGCACGCAGTGAGGCTAAGCAGATTATTCCGGCTCCGGGCGACACCGTGATGGGTGCTGTTGTTTATCGTTTCGACGCGTTAACCGGCGATGAGTTGCCTTCGCTTGATGTTACTCTCAATGGTGCTCCCTATGGAGTGTTCCTGGGTGTTAACACTATTGGCAAGGATAACTTTGGGCATGTGTGGGTTGCTCCCTACACCAGCGAGAGTGCCGCTACAGTTCCTATCTATCAACTCAACACCGAGACCGGTGAGCTCACTCTCATCGCTTCGCTCGACAAGGGCGATGTGCTTGCCCGTACCGACTATGTCGACGTTGTGGGCGATATCACACTTGAGCAAGCCGAGTGTAACGTAATGACCCCTGCTGCCAACGCGCCCACCGTCTATGCTTGGCACAACGACCAGGGTGGCGACATCGACACTTGGGATGGCTTCTTCAGTGGCGATTCTTATATCGACTTTGTGGACTTCTATCCCGTGGCACAATCGCAATGGGGTCTTGCCCCCTGCTCGCGCTTTGTGCTTGGCGAGGATGAGGACACACGCTACAGCGGTGAGTGCTTCTACATCGACGGCTTCAACACTGTGCCTGTGCTCTATGCCAACGACTGCACCATCATCGACGGCTTTGGAAGTCTCACTCCAGAAGAGATGGAGGCCGACAGCCTGCTCATGCCCAAGGTGGGTTGCAACGGCATTGCCGAGTTTGCTCTTGCCGACCGCAACTTTATCGCCTATCCCATCGAGCAATATTCGGCTCCCGAGTCGTGCCGCATCAACGTGTGTGAGCTTGGTGAGGGAATGGCATTCAGCGGCATGCAGCGTTACTGGACTCTGCCCGCCGATGGCCTGGGACAAACCAGCGACACCGGTCTTCGCATTCAACCATTGACTGCCGACTACACCACCGAGGGTGGTAAGGATGCTGTGCTGCTCTTCGACTACAAGTGCTTCAACGGAATGGCTGTCTACATCATTGGTGAGGGCGTTACCCCCGACGATGGCCCGTCGCCGGTTGAAGGTGACGTCAACGGCGATGGCGTGTGCAACAGTGCCGATGTTACCGCGCTTTACCAGTTTATCCTTAACAACGACTCAAGCAAGATTGTGAACGGTGACCAAAATGAAGATGGCACCATCAACAGTGCCGACGTCACTGCTGTTTACAAGATTATCTTGGGCAGCTGACACCAGGTCGCTTCACAGCATGTAAAGCATTGAGGAAAGGGGGGCGGCGCTGTAAAAAGCGTCACGCACCCCTTTCTCTATTTCTGCACCAACCGTGATAAATACTTTACCAATCATTTAATTCAATATTGCAATGAAGAAATTTTTACTTTCAGCCGTGACTGCCGTGGTCGCTGCCTTGAGTTGCTGGGCGGTGACCGACGGGCAACAATATGCCAGCGTGAATGGCATCAACGTTAAAAACTTGTGGATGCTTGACCGGGTGCATGCCAATCAGGCCTATCTCGCTTCGCCCATCGCCCACACCAATGCCCGCACAGCCACCATGACCGGCGGCATTGTGTATGTGTCGCGCAGTCAGGAGAAACAATTGGTCATCCCCAATTCCAGTGGTGGTAACGATACCATCATGCAGGGTGTTATCCACTGTTTTGATGTCTTGACAGGAAACCCCGTGCGCGACCTCGACCTCACTCTCAATGGCGAGCCCTATAGCGTGTTTTTGGGCAACACGAGCATTGGGTGTGACAACTTTGGGCACATTTGGGTGGCTCCAATGACCAGTGCCACGGCCGCATTCATCCCCATCTATATGGTCGACATCGAGAGCGGAGCCATGACATTGGTGACCAATATGGACAAGGGCGACGTGCTGGCTCGCACCGACTACCTCGACGTCGTTGGCGACCTGACGTTGGAGCAGGCACAGTGTAACATAATGACCGTTGGTCACAACAGTAACAACCCCGGCTTGCCCACAGTGTATCGCTGGCACAATGAGATGGGTGGCGACATCGACACTTGGGAAGGTGGCTTCGGTGGTGACCCCTACATGGAATTTACTAATTTCTATCCTCAGGCAAGGATAGGATTTGCTATGGCACCGGTAGTGAAAATGCTGCTGGGTAGTGATGATGATACACTCTATAGCGGTGAATATTTCTATATTGACGGCTCCGACGAGGGCCCGGTGCTTTACTCGGTCGACGGCGATGTTATTGACAGCTTTGAGAATGTGCCCGAGGATTTGAGACAGAGGAGTTTTACTGCTAATGGCATGACCGAGTTCACTCTTGAGGGTCGCCATTTCTTCTCCTACGTCAGGAGCGACATGAATAACGACGGCAACGGCTGCCAAATCAACGTGTGTGAACTTGGCGACGGCGACATGCTCGAAACCATGACTAAGTATTGGCAACTGCCTGCCGACAGTGTGGGAAAGATTAACGATAGCGGCCTGCGAGTGCATTGCATCGTCACCGAGAAGGGCGTCGACAGCGAGGGCAACGAGGAGATAACACTGCTCACCTTCAAGGCCTTCAACGGCATGGGTGTTTACAAGATAGGCAAGGGCGTGACACCCGATGATGGTGGTGTGACGGGTGATGTTAACGGCGATGGCGTGTGCAACAGTGCCGATGTTACCGCGCTCTATCAGTTCATCCTTAACAACGACTCAAGCAAGATTGTTAACGGTGACCAAAATGCTGATGGCAATATCAACAGTGCCGATGTCACTGCCGTCTATAAGATTATTTTAGGCAGTTAGTAGATGTGTTTATGATTAAGAATTTTTTATCACTATGTATTGTGGCTCTCATGACAATGGGAGCCACTGCCGGCAACACATGGCCTTTGCTGGGAGTTGACTACTCGGTCGACACGCTGTTTCATGCCATGATTGGGCCCGGTACAAGCCAGACCTCGCTCTATTTCACTAATGGCACTACCGAGATGCGCGTGTTTTACACCACAATCGACATGACCAACCCGTGGCTCACGGTGCGCGCAGTGAGCGGGCAAGACAAGACCGCTGGTGGTGAAGTGGTGTCGTCGATGGCTCAGCGCAACGATGGTCCCGGGCATCGGTTCTTTGTGGGCATCAACGGCGACTTTTTTATGACAAGCGGCACCACAGCTCGTGGTGTGTCGATGGTGGGAACACCCATTGGCACTTGCATTGGCGACGGCGTGGTCTATAAGTTGAATAATAGCGAGTTCAAGTATGTCTTCGACCAAAATGGCAACTCCTATATCAATGCTGTGGACTTTGGTGGCACAATCACTCACGGCACCACCACAGTCACCGTGGGTGGCGTTAACACCGATGCCGGCAACAATGTCATCACTTTCTACAACGACCGTTATTATGGCTCTACCAACCAGTTTGGCTCTTGTTGCGAGGTGGTTGCGAGACTTGTCGAGGGCGACACATTCAATTTCTTGGAGCCGTTCAAGATGGTGATTGCCGGCTCTCCAAGCACCGATGGCGACATGGAAGTGCCTGTCGGGTGTTATGTGCTCCATGGGCAGGGCTCTACCGCCGACTTCATTGCCGGCTTGAGTGAGGGCGATGAACTCACTGTCGCGATGAGCGCCACCGCCGGCGGTAACATGATTGATCCGCGTGAGGTGGTGAGCGGGCAGCCGTGGATTCTGCGCGATGGTGTTACCATCGATGACGGCAATCCCGACATGCACCCCCGCACATGTATTGGCTATGCTAATGGAGGGCAGACATTGATTTTCCTCGTTGTTGACGGACGCTCTCCCATCAGCGACGGATGCCGCACCTCCCACCTCGGCGACTTGCTGCGATATGCCGGAGCTACCGAGGGCTTAAACCTTGATGGTGGTGGCTCCACTACGCTCTACACCAGTGCCTTGGGTGTGCGAAATGTGCCTAGCGACGGCAGCGAGCGAGCCGACTGTAACGGCTTGTTTCTCGTGAGCAGCGCCCCCGATGATGACGTGATAGCGTCGCTTCGCTTTGTTGATTTCAGTCTCAAATTACCCAAGTATGGCATCTACACACCACGCTTCTATGGTTACAATCAGTATGGCATGCTCATCGACGATGATGTTCAGGGTGTTCAACTCAGTTGTGCCGAGGATTTTGGCGAGATTCGCGACGGTGTCACTTTCTTTGCCACAGGCAGTGGAACCGGCATGCTCACCGGCACGCTAGGTGATGTGAGCGTGAGTGCGCCGGTAACTATTGTTGGAGCCGGCGATGCCATCATGCTAAAGAACGATTCCATCATCACCGACGGCTATCGCACCTATGCCGTTGAACTGCAAAGCCTGGTGGATGAGAAACTTATGCCTCTCGACCCTGCTGCGCTCTCGTGGATTAGCAGCGATGAGAGCATAGTGACCATTGATGCCGCAACAGGTGTGTTGCAAGGCGTGAGCGATGGCGAGGCATGGGTTACAGGTGTGATTGACGACCAGAGCGTGACGATGAAGGTGATTGTGGAGCGACCGGTGCAACGTGTCTATCCACTTGACCCCGATATGGATCTTTCAACATGGACAATAAGCATGAGCGGAGGCAAGAATGTGGAGACCGAACCTCTCGACAATGGCATCAAGGTTGATTACACAGGTTCGGGCAGTCGCAACAATTACTTGCGTCTCACCAAGGATTTTACCCTGTGGAGCCTGCCCGATACACTGCGAGTGCGCATTAATCCGGGCGAGGCTCCTGTCACAGGTGTCACATTTGCCTTGAGACCCGCCGGCGGCAAAATCAGCTATCAGGCAGTGACTCCTCCCGAGGTGCCGGCCGCAGTGGAATCGACTATCGACTTGCCCATCGACCAGTGGATTGACGCAGGCGACATGAGCAACTATCCCATTCATTTGAGCTACATCCAGCTCTCAATGGGGAAGTCGACAACAGGGCATCACTACACTATGCTCATTCCGGGCCTGGAGGTTATTTACCGCAATGTTCCAGTGGCGGCTACAATAGTGGGCGACGTCAATGGCGACGGTGTGGTAAACAGTGCCGATGTCACAGCCCTCTACAAGTTTATCTTGAATAGTGATGACTCAATGCTTGTAGCGGGAGATGTCAATAATGACAATGTTGTCAATTCGGCCGACGTCACCGCCGTTTACACCATAATATTGGGGGATTGATGCCGCCAATGTTTTACTTTTGCGGTTGAATCTGATGTATGCAATAATTCTATTGCCTCGCTGCTTTGATGCTGAGCGAGGCAATTATTTTGTATTATTATTTAGTTAAAAGAGTCAATTTGCTTGTATGTTGAAATAAAAATTACTATATTTGGCAAATTTTTTCAGTTTTAAAAGATATTGCGTTTTTAATACCAAACATAGCTGATAGATACTAACTAAAAACCACATAATTTATAAATCAATTATTTATGAAGAAATTTTTATTATTGTTGACTGTTATTGCGGTTGCCATGCAATTGCAAGCAGCGCCTGTTGATGCGTCGGCTGCTAAACAAAAAGCACAACAATACCTTGCCAACAAGGTATATGCCGGCAAGTATATGGCGCCCGGAGCTACTCAAGCCAAGCTCGTCAAGACCGAGATGGGCGACAAAGCCAAGGCTCCTGTTTATTACATTTTCAATACCGAGACAACATTCATTATCGTCTCGGGCGATGACCGAGCCGAGGAAGTGCTTGCCTATGGTGACCGTCCTCTTAACCTTGACCGCATCCCCACCAACATGCAGGTGTGGCTCGATGGCTACAAGCGCCAGATCGACTGGTTGCTTACAAATCCCGATGCGAAAGTTGAGAAGCCCACTACTGTCAAGGTAGCAGGACTCAAGGCTACTACCTATGGTCCTCTACTAACCGCATTGTGGGACCAGACCGAACCCTATTGGAACCAATGTAAGTTTACCTATAGCGGGACTACCTATCAGTGCTACACCGGATGCCCTGCCACTTCGGCATCGATGGTGATGTACTACTGGAAGTATCCTAAAGGTCAAGTTCCGGCAATGCCTTCTTACACTA
>DGWL01000021.1:0-2164 GCA_002396125.1 Porphyromonadaceae bacterium UBA4259 | reverse complement strand
TTACCGGCTACAACCTTCGACTGGGACAACATGATTGACGACTACACTAGCCCCGCGGCTACCGGATACACCACAGCTCAGGGCAATGCTGTGGCTACACTCATGCGCTATGTGGGGCAGGGCGAGCAGATGATGTATGGCACTGCCGACGCTGGTGGTAGTGGTATCTACACTAGCAACGCTCAAATTGTTGCCGACATGTATATTAACTTTGGATATGACGAGACCACAACTCGCCTTGTTAGGAAAAGTAACTACACCGAGGCTCAATGGGCACAACTGTTGCAAACCGAGATGATTGAGGGACGCCCAGTGGTGTTCATGGCTGTTGATAATAGTGCTGGTGGTCACGCCTTTAACGTTGATGGTTACGACTCGAGTACTAACAAGTACCACATCAACTTCGGTTGGAGTGGTGACGGTAACAACTGGTGCGCTATGAATGCCTTTGCCGATGGCGAAGGCTACAACTTCAACAGCGACCAGCAGATGATTATCGGTATTCAGCCTGCCGGTGGATTTATTAAGACTGATGAGTCACAACTCGATTTCAAGGGTTATGCAGGTGAAACCTACACTAAGACATTTAATGTATCGGCGCGTGAACTGGAGAACAATATCACAATCACCAAGAGTGGCTCTGACGTGTTCTCTGTTAACCCCTCTACCATCACTCCTGCTCAGGCCGAGAATGGTGTGGACGTGACTGTTACCTACAAGCCCACAGCTGCCGGTAACACCACAGCAACGCTCACTCTCGCGTGTGCCGACGAGGAGGTTGACGATGTCACAGTTCAACTCACAGGCGAGGCTAAACCACGCGTGCCCACTCTAGTTGCCGAGCCTGCGGCTCTGACTTTTGTCGCAAAACTTGGCAAGACCATCACCAAGACAATCGACCTCACAGGCGTGTTCTTGACAAACGACGTTAATGTTACATTAAATGACCCCAAAGGTGTGTTTAGCGTTAGCCCGGCGAGCATAGCCTCGAGCAGCTTCGTTGGTGAGACTCCACTGCAGGTACCCGTTAGCTTCATGAGCAATGAGGAGGGAAGCTACACCGGCTCACTCACCTTTGCTAGCGAAGGTGCCGAGAGCGTTACTGTTCAGCTCAGCGCTAAGGCTAATGACAAGGGCATGGCAAGTGATCCTTACCTCGACATTGCCAAGTATGAAACCATCGATGAGGCAGGCGCTACCGTTAGCGGTATGAGCGCTATTTATAAGTACACCGAGTATCCCGATGATGAATGTGCATGGCTCACTCTATCTAACTATGGTGCAAAGCAGGCCGACGCTAACCAGAACTGGTTCAGCATTGGCTCACTCACTCAATATGGCAACTCATGGAATGCGAGTGATGTGTTCAAGGGCGATGATGCCTACTTTGGCAGCAACTCAAGCTACTCAATTTATGGAAGTGGCAATCAAGACTTCTATGTCACTAATTGCATCCAGGTGAAAGCCCTTGTTAAGGATGGCAGCAGTTCTAAGGCTACATTAAGAATCTATGAGTGCACAGTCAATGCCAATGGCTCGGTAACTCCGTCATCAACAGCTATTGATACCCAACAAGGCGGAGCTAGTGGTGTGGCGGTTGTCGCCTCGTCGGCACTCGACGAGTCTAAGGTCTATTTGGCAAGATTGACAGGCGGTAGCTCTTATCCCGACTTCTTGGAGATTGCATTCTGCACGCCACTTAACCAGCTGCCAGTGCCTGTAGCTTTACCGGCTACACAGGTTGGCGCCACTGAGTTTACCGCTAACTGGAATGCATGCGACGGTGCCGATAGCTACACCCTGCGCGTGACACCTCACTTCGCCACCCCATTGCTTGGCGAGACCTTTGAGGCCTGCACAACCAGCGGTTCACAGAACATCGCCAGCAAGCTCGACGAGTACACCGACGTTACCGGCTGGACAGGTGCAGTGGTTTATCAAGCCGTTGGCGGCGTTCGCCTTGGCACCGGTGCCAACGTTGGCAGCCTGACGACCCCCGCCCTCGACCTCTCAACCACCCTTGGAAAGGTTTATGTCAAGCTCCATGCCAAGACCTACACCAACAACACCGGCAAGAGCGACACCGATTGCAATCTCTCCGTAACTTGCGGCACATCAAGTGAGACCATTGTAGTTACTGATGCAAATGAGCAGGAGTTTGTAG
>DGWL01000024.1 GCA_002396125.1 Porphyromonadaceae bacterium UBA4259 | reverse complement strand
TTAACGTCGGTCACGTCGATGTCTTGACGCACGCGCCAGTCGTTGCTCACGCGAGTGCCTCTAACGAATGGGTATTCGCCGGGAAGCGACTCTGTGGTTTTCAGGTTCTCAATGTCTATACCGCGATAGATGGGCTGAACGTTGAAACCTTCGTTTGTTCGCCAAACCATTTTCTTTTCGAAGTCGGCACCTTTGAGGTCCACTTCGGCCTTTGCTCTCCACTCTTCGGGAGTTACAGGCGCAAATTGGTCGAACAATTTTTCAAATTTTTCTGCCATAACTTTTAAAAGTGAATTTTATATAGTAACTATAGTTGTTTACAGATAAGAACATAGTGCCTTAAAAAACGATTGCAAAGGTACTAAATATTTGTGAAATCACCGATAGGTGATAATGTTTTTAAGTTATTTTTCACATTATATTGGGTGTTTTGGACATTATGCTTCATTTTTAGTCCATTTTTTTTGACATTGTCGGTTGAGTAATATGTTTTTTTTATAATTTTGTAAATCAAAAAAATTAAAGAATTATGTCAGAGCACACCCCTATACTTTACATCGTGGTTCCGTGTTACAACGAGCAGGAGGCCTTGCCGGGAAGTCACGAGAGGCTGCATGAACTGTTGAGCACAATGAAGTCGCAATCGCTGGTGAGCCAAGAGAGCAGGCTGCTCTATGTCGACGATGGCTCACGCGACGACACGTGGAGCATTATCGAGTGTCTGGCGGCCGGAGGCAACGATGTGGCTGCAGTTAAGCTGGCATGCAACAGTGGGCATCAAAATGCCCTTGTGGCAGGTCTTGCTGCCGCTGTTGAGCATTGCGACATCACCGTCAGCATCGATGCCGACTTGCAGGATGATATTAACGTGATTCCGTCGATGGTTGAGCACTACAAGCAAGGATGCGACATTGTGTTTGGGGTGCGTCGTGAGCGCAAGACCGATTCGTGGTTCAAGCGCACCAGTGCCGGCATGTTCTACAGGCTGATGAACCGCCTGGGTGTCGACACCATCAACAATCATGCCGACTATCGCCTCATGAGTCGCCGCGCGGTGCTGGCGTTGCTCGACTATAGGGAGCGTAATCTTTTCATTCGCGGCATTGTCACCAAGTTGGGCTACAAGAGCGCGTGCGTCTACTATGACCGTTCTGCTCGCTTGGCGGGCGAGAGTAAATACCCGTTGCGCAAAATGCTTAACTTTGCTGTCGACGGCATCACTTCGTTCAGTGTTAAGCCCGTGCGCATGGTGTTCATGGTGGGCGTGTTGTTCCTGCTGGTGGCACTGATAATGTTAATTTATGTGCTCACGGCCTATTTCATGGGTCGCGCGGTGTCGGGTTGGCCGTCGCTCATCCTTTCGGTGTGGCTAGTGGGTGCTTTTGTCCTGATTGGTTTGGGTATAATAGGGGAGTACGTCGGCAAGATTTATACCGAGGTTAAGAACCGCCCCCGCTATAATGTTGATACCACCATAGGGCTGGACCAATGAAAAAGCTCACCTGTGTCACGCTCTTTGTGCTGGTAGTGGCTTTCCTGCCGGTTTTGATTCTAAGGGGCGACTTGTGGCTTGCGAGCGACTTCCTTCACCAGGAGATACCTTTCATTCTCGAGACCAAGCGCATGCTTGCCGCCGGTGCTCCCTGGTGGTCGTGGAACACCTATCTGGGTGCCGACTTCATTGGCTCCTACGCATTCTACACATTGACGAGCCCCTTTGTGTGGTTGAATTGCCTTTTCCCCGAGCAATGGGTTCCCTATAGCACAGCCTTGACTCTTGTGCTCAAGTTCTTGTGCATGGCGTGGCTGTCGTGGCTCTACTTGCGCAAGGTGGGGGTGAGTGATGGCAACAGCGCCTTGGGAGCTTTCTTGTTCACCTTCTCCTCATTTAACATAGCCTCACTCTATTACTATCATTTCTACGAGCCCATTATCGTCTTTTTGCTCTTGATGCTTGCTGTAGAGCGGCTGCTGCGTGGTGAGCGTTGGGGCATGACTCTGGTGGCGCTGGCGGCTTTTGCTGTCGCCTTTGTCAATTTCTATTTTGCTGTGGGTTCGTTGATGGCAGCCTTGCTCTATGTGCTTTTCAGGTCGTTCTCGAGCGACTTGCACGTCGATTTCAGGCTTGTGCTAAAGGGTGTGGTTGCTGTGCTGGTGGGCATTGCGATGAGTGGGCTTGTGTTGCTACCTGTGCTGCACACAATGCTTGAAACCACTCGCGCCGATGCTCAAAGCGCCTTCGACCCGGTGGCGTTGCTCAACCTTCTTGAGCGGTTGCGCACAGTGTTCATGCCCAAGATGATAGAAGGCGTTACCCCCTTTGTTAATCCTGGGTCGGGACCATTTAGCAACGAGGCGTGCATTGCGGTGTTCGGTTTGTCGTTAACTTGTGTCTATGTTGCTCGTCGTCGTGATTGGCTGGCCGTTCTTGCTGTGGCACTGCTCGTGTTTTATCTCACACCTCTCAACGGTGTTTTCACTCTTTTCACCAATCCGCTCTACACCCGCTGGGCCTATGCTCTCACTCTGGTGATTGTGCTCTGCTCGGTGCGGGTGCTCGACGAGGGCACCACCGCGAAGCGTGGTGTGCTGCTCTATTCAATCGTTGCCTTGCTTATTGTTGCAGCCTTCGTGGCCAAGGTGATGATCGATACCGGCGGCTTCTTCATTGGTAGCCGCGTCATGCTGCAGCTGGCATTGTTTATTGCGGGCCTCGCCGTGCTGTGCCTGTGGGCATGCGGCAAGATGGGGGCGCAGTGGCTCAGGGTGGCTGTAGTGGTCGCTGTGGTAGCGCAGCTGTGGCTGTTCCTGCTTAACCTGCACTGTATCGACGGGAGTGGCCGCCGTGGGCTGCCGGTGGGAGGCGGTGAATCAGGCGGAGGCGTGACGTGCTATCGTACTGACTTTCGCGCTCCGCAGAGCGACTTCCTGGCCCTCAACCTGGGTCTGCTGCGTGACTGTGCCGGTGTGCGTGGCTACCACTCGGTGATAAGCGCCCCGATGCATGAGTTCTATGGCACGGCCACTCGCGATTTTTGGTCAACCAACAAGCTGGGGGCTAACGTCAATGAGGATGAGTTTGACGTGTTGCTCTCGGTGAGGGATGTGGTTGAGATTGACTCGGCGGGTCACGAGACCACGCGTGCCGCAGAGCATTTCATTCCCATGGGTTTCGCCTACGACAGCTACTTCACTCGCAGCGAGTTTGAGGGGTTGATGGGCGACACTACGCTCAATCTGCCGCTGCTTATGCTCTCAAGTGTCGTTCTCGACGACGGCGACACCCTGCCCGCGGACAAGCGGCTCGCACATGGCACGGCGGCCGCCTCTCTCAATCTCGATAGCTTGGTGCGGGAGCGCATGGTGGCAACACGCTTTGAGGGCACCTCCACTGGCTACACGGCGCGCGTCGAGCTACCGGATCCACGGGTGATTTTCTTCAGCGTGCCGTTCAGCGAGGGTTTCACGGCCACCATCGATGGCCACCCCGCACCAATTCACAGGGCCAACCTGTGCATGCAGGCGATTGCCGTGCCTGCAGGCAACCACTCGATTGTGGTGGAATATTTCCCGCCGTGGCTAAAGGCGGGCTGCGCTCTCTCACTGATGGGGCTATTGTTCCTTGCGCTCATCATGTGGAGTGAGAAGAAAAAAATAAAGGACAGCAGTATTTAGCCGTCCTTGATGTGATAGGTTGCGTTGTGGTAATTGTTTATTCTCCCTTGATGGCTGCTACGCCGGGCAGAGTCTTACCTTCGATAGCCTCGAGCATGGCACCACCGCCTGTCGAGACATAAGAAACCTGATCGGCAAGGCCAAACTTGTTGACAGCGGCAACCGAGTCGCCACCACCCACGAGCGAGTAAGCGCCATTCTTTGTTGCTTCGGCAACATATTTTGCAATCTCGCCGGTGCCCTTGGCAAAATTCTCAAATTCAAATACTCCCACTGGACCATTCCACAAGATGGTCTTGCTCTTCATGATTATCTCCTTCCACAGTGCGAGCGAGGCGGGGCTGGCATCCATGCCTTCCCATCCATCCTCGATATTGTGGGTGTCGAAGATGCGCTGCTCGGTGTCATTGCTGAACTCACGACCTGCTACAGTGGCCACCGACAGTTGAACATGCACACCTTTCTTCTCGGCCTCGGCGAGCACATTGAGTGCCTCGGGCATGAGGTCGTCCTCGTGCAGTGAGTTGCCAATCTTGCCACCTTGAGCCTTGAAGAATGTGAAGCCCATGCCACCACCAATTATCAGGTTGTCAACCTTGTCGAGAAGGTTCTTGATGACAGCGAGCTTCGACGACACCTTGCTGCCACCAATGATAGCGGTGAAGGGGTGCTGAGCATTCTTGAGTACGTTGTCGATTGCGGTAACTTCTTTCTCCATCAACAGACCAAGCATCTTGTTGTTGTCGTCAAAGTAGTCGGCAATAACTGCTGTTGAAGCATGACGGCGGTGAGCGGTACCGAAGGCGTCGTTCACGTAGCAGTCGGCATAGCTGGCGAGAGTCTTGGCAAACTCGGCCTGACGAGCCTTCATCTCTTTCTTGGCTGCGTCATAGCCGGGATCTTCCTTGTCGATGCCCACAGGCTTGCCTTCTTCTTCGGGATAGAAGCGAAGGTTCTCAAGCAAGAGCACCTCGCCGGGCTTGAGTGCGGCAGCGGCGTCGGCAGCCTTGGCGCAGTCGGGAGCAAATTTGACCTCGGTGCCGAGGGCTGTAGCCACTGCGTCAACTATCTGGCTCAATGATAGCTTGGGGTTCACTTTGCCCTTGGGCTTACCCATGTGCGACATCACCACCAGTGAGCCTCCGTCGGCAAGAATTTTCTTGAGGGTGGGAAGCGCACCGCGGATGCGGGTGTCGTCGGTTATTTTACCTTCCTCGTTCAGGGGGACATTGAAATCAACACGCACGATTGCCTTTTTACCGGCAAAGTTGTAGTCGTTAAAATTAGCCATGATTGAAAATTTAAATTATTACCTAGATGTTTAGTGGGTGCAAATATAATGAAAAACAACGAATAGGAATTAATAATCGTTGCAAAAAAACTTTTTTTGTGAAGGATGGGCGTGTTTCACCCGAGGTGTTGTCAGTTTATCAAACAAAAAACAAATGACCAAAAATTATTTATTTTCTTTATTTGACAAAAACGCTACACTGGCAATTGTCCTTAATTGTCGTCTAAAAAGAACAATGGTAACTAGGGGGTACTACAGCTCGGCCTCCTTGAGCTTCTCGGCATTCTCGGCAACGATGAGGTGGTCGATGCAATCCTGAATATCACCGTCCATGAAGGCCGGCAGGTTATAGATTGTGTAGCCAATGCGGTGGTCGGTGATGCGTCCCTGAGGATAGTTATAGGTGCGAATCTTTGCCGAGCGGTCACCGGTGCTCACCAGTGTCTTGCGGCGGCTGGCGATGTCGTCGACATACTTTTGATGCTCCTTGTCGTAGATGAAAGTGCGCAGGCGAGCAAGCGCGCGCTCCTTATTCTTGGGCTGGTCGCGAGTCTCGGTACACTCAATGAGGATTTCCTGGTCCTCACCGGTGTTGGGGTTGTTCCACATGTAGCGCAAGCGAACTCCCGAGTTCACCTTGTTCACATTTTGGCCGCCGGCGCCACTCGAGCGGAAGTAATCCCACTTGATTTCACCCTCGTTAATCTCAATGTCGAATGGCTCAGCCTCGGGCAGGATAGCTACCGATGCCGCCGAGGTGTGAACGCGACCCTGAGTCTCGGTCACCGGCACGCGTTGCACGCGGTGCACACCGCTTTCATATTTGAGCGTGCCATACACCCCAGTTCCCGTGACGCTGAACACAATCTCCTTGTAGCCGCCGGCGGCTCCTTCGCTGCAGCTCGACATCTCAATCTTCCAGCCTTTACTCTCGCAGTAGCGTGTGTACATGCGGGCCAGGTCGCCGGCAAAGAGTGCAGCCTCGTCGCCACCTGTGCCACCGCGAATCTCGATGATGGCATTCTTCGAGTCCTCAGGGTCCTCGGGTATGAGCAGCAACTTTATTTTTTCCTCAAGCTTGGGGAGCTCTTCTTGGTTGGCGTCAATCTCCTCGCGTGCCATGGCACGCAATTCCTCGTCGCTCTCGCTGGCAAGCAGCTCCTTAGCATCCTCCAGGTCTTGCAATTTTTTCTTGTAGTCGTGAGTGACAGCAAGCAGATTTTCAAGGCTTTTATATTCCTTGCTCAGTTTCACATAGCGCTTCTGGTCGGCGATGACCGACGGGTCGGTGATGAGAGTCTGAATCTCCTCAAATCTGGCGTCAAGGCCTTCGAGTCGCTCAAGTAATGTATTGTTTGCCATAAGTAGTATTCTTGAATTGTGGCTGCAAAGTTACGAAATAATTCTCAATAGCAATGCACAACCGGCTTTAATCCCATTTTTTCCTCGCTTTAATTTGAAATTAAGATTAAAACTGACTAACTTTGCCGAGAATAACAATTGATAATCTATCACAAAAAAATAGAACAAGCAGTTAATATGGCTAAAGTATTATTAATAAACGGCTCTCCGCGCAAGCTGGGCAACACTCATGTGGCATTGGGCGAGGTGGCCAAAACACTTAATGAACAAGGCATAGAAACCGAGATTGCATGGATTGGCACCAAGCCTGTGCGCGGTTGCATAGCCTGTGGAACGTGTGCCAAGACGGGGAGTGGCAAGTGTGTGTTTGACGACGACATCTGTAATGAGATGATTGATAAGCTCAACAGTGCCGATGCGCTTGTTATTGGTTCGCCTGTCTATTATGGCCAGCCCACTGGACAAGTGCTGTCGCTCATGCAACGCATGTTCTTTGCTGGTGCTAAGGTGGCCAACAAGCCGGCCGCGGCGGTGACAGTGTGTCGGCGCGGTGGCTCATCGGCAGCTTTTCAAGCGTTGCAGATGCCGTTTCAAATGGTGAACATGCCAATCGTGACATCGCAATACTGGAACATCGCCTTTGGGCGTGAGCAGGGCGAGGCTTCACTTGATGCCGAGGGAATGCAAACTATGCGTCAGCTTGCCCGCAATATGGCGTGGATGCTGAAAAGCATAGCTGGCGGCAACCAGCAGGCTCCCGCCGTAGAACCGTGGCAGGGTATGCATTTTATAAGGTAGACGGGCGGCTCAACTACTCATGCAAGCTGACGAGTTTAAAACCGCAGGCCAGGTTATTGCTTGCCTGCATGGTCTGGTCAACCCTGAGCAGGCCAGGCACTTGATGCGCTTTTTCAAGACTGCGCCGGGACAATATGGCCATGGCGACCAATTCTTGGGAATAAAGGTGCCCATCACTCGGGCCGTGGCAACTCGCTGTGACGAATTACCTTTGAGTGATATTGAGGTTCTCATCGAGTCGGCATGGCACGAAGTAAGGCTTTGCGCGCTGCTTGTTCTTGTTAAAAGGTTTGAGCGGCTTTCACAGCGCAAATTGATTAACAAAGATGCGGCAGTGGCACAGCGTGATGAGATAGTTGATTTCTACTTGAGTCATGCGCGATGTGTCAATAACTGGGACCTTGTTGACTTGAGCGTGTATAAAATATTGGGCAAGTGGCTGTTGTTGCCGTCAAAATATAACGATAATGAAAAACTTGCCACACTCGACCGCCTTGCCGGTAGCGACAACTTGTGGGAGCAACGCATGAGCATAGTGTGCACCATGGAGCCGTTAAGGCATGGTGATGCCTATTTTACATTGCGTTATGCCAGGCGGCACTTGCATCACTCGCACGACCTGATGCACAAGGCTGTGGGATGGCTCTTGCGCGAGATGGGTAAGCGGGTTGGCCTGGCCACGTTGCGTGAGTTTCTTGGCGAGCACAAACACGAAATGCCACGCACAATGTTGCGATATGCAATTGAGAGAATGCCCAAAGAAGAACGCAAACAATGGATGATGAAATGAGATTGAAAAAGAATAACACAGCATGGTTTCATGTGCTGGCAATAGTGGTGATATTGGCGTGGGGCGTGTCGTTCCCTTTCACCAAAATCTTGCTCAATGCGGGAATCACACCCACCGAGATATTCGTATATCGCTCGGCGGTGGCCTACTTGGGATTGCTGGTTTTCTCGCGCTTTAAAATAAAAGTGTGGGAATGGCGTGATGAGCTGCTGGCAGTGCTTTGCGGTCTCACCGGCGGGGCCATGTATTTCATATTACAAAACGAGGCTCTCAAGCTCACTTTGCTCAGCGATGTGGTGGTCGTTGTGGCGATAAATCCATTGCTTACTACAATCCTGGCAGCGATTTTTCTCAAGGATGAGCGCTTCTCATGGATGGCGTTGCTGGGGTCGGTGGTGGCATTCGCGGGTGTGGCAGTGGTGACTTTCCAAAATGGTTTTGAGTGGGGCGATGGCCTCCTGGGCAACGTGCTTGCATTTTTGGCTGCCCTGTCATGGGCGGTGTATAGCGTGCTACTCAAGCGCATGCAAGGTCGACGCAGCACTCTCGACGTTACGCGCAAAGTGATGATTTATGGCGCGTTGTGTGCTGTGCCATTAATGTTTTTTGAGCCTATGTCGCCTATGTCTACTATTCTTCGTCCAGACTTGTTGGCCAACATGCTTTTCCTTGCGCTGGTGTGCTCGATGGCAGCATTCTTCTTGTGGAACGTTGTTATCAAGAAGATTGGCACCATCAAGGCTAGCAATTACCTGTATCTTGACCCTGTGGTCTCGATAGTGGCAGGTGTGATATTGATTCAGGAACCTGTTAGCTTGGTGGCAATGGTGGGCTGCGCGCTAGTGCTCATTGGAGTGATTATGGTAGAGAAATCAAGCTGATAATAACTTACAACTGATAACTGACAATGATTGACGAGATTTTGATTTTTAACAAGGAGTTTGTGGCTCGTGGCGACTACAAGCAGTACGTTGCCGATAAATACCCTAACAAAAAGTTGGCTGTGCTGAGTTGTATGGATACACGCCTCACCGAGCTATTGCCTGCGGCACTTGGGTTAAAGAATGGTGACGCCAAGATTATAAAGAATGCCGGAGGACTCATAATGTCACCTTTCGATAGTGCCATGCGGTCACTTCTTGTGGCTGTATATGAACTTGGTGTAGAGGAAATTATGGTAGTTGCTCACACCACTTGTGGAGCATGCCACATGTCGTTTGGAGAATTTGAGCATCACATGATTGAACGTGGAATCACCGAGCACACTCTTGAAACCATCAAGCACAGTGGCATCGACCTCGACAAGTGGCTCGAAGGCTTTCACGACACCGAGCAGTCGGTTGTTGGAACCGTCGACACAATCAAGAAGCATCCATTGCTTCCACACGATGTGGTGGTGCGCGGTTTCATTATCGACTCCACCACAGGAGAGCTTGCCGAGGTGAATTGTTAATGACATAATCAATAGGGGGGGTGAATCATGCTCGCGTCGCTATTGTTGAAAAAAATCATGTTAAAAAAGAGGAATTGCGCCGTTTTGGCAGTGTTTTTTGCGCCAAAATATTTGGAAAACACCTTTTTTTTGCTTGTACTCAAAAAAAAATTGCAATATTGCTTGCGTAATTCATTTTTTTACTAATTTCGCACGCAGAAAATGTTCAACAAAATAAATAAACTATGATTTACAAGTTTCTGATAGGTTCCGAAGAATCGGGAAGTTTCAAGCTCGAAATTGCCATCGATAGTTCCGACACTTTTGCACGATTGCGAAACACCATCCTTGATGCTGCGGGCTACGATAAAAACCAGATGGATTCTTTTGTGATTTGTGACGAAGACTGGAATAAGGAGAAAGAGGTCACTTATTATGATATGGATACCGATACCGATGAGGACGTTTGGCTCATGGACGACACTCCACTCGATGAGCTCATCGATGACGAGGGTCAGAAGCTTAAGTTTGTTTTTGATTACATGAGTGACCGTTATTTCTACATGATTCTCAAGGAAACCGTGCCCGGTAAGAGCATGAGTGAACCCTTGTGCCAGCGCAAGGAAGGAAAGGCTCCACAGGAGACAATCGCAGTTGATGCTATGGCACCGGTTAAGCCCGTGAAGATTGATGCCACAATCGAGGAACTCGATGAGGCATTCTACGGCGATGATGCTTTCAATGAAGAGGAACTGGCCGAGCTCAACGACGAGTTTGAGAAAGAGCAGGGTGGTAGCGACGAAGATTTATAAACACTTCTTATCACATATTTTTTTAACAAAATAAAGCCTTGTGCAGTTAAGATGCGCAAGGCTTTATTTCTTTTTTAAACGGTGTGGAAAGATTTACTTTTGAACGCCGAAGCGGTAGATGGTGCGAGTGCTATAGGTTTCGCCGGGGCGAAGCACACACGACGGATACTCGGGGCAATTGGGAGTGTTGGGGTAGTGCTGTGTCTCAAATGCCACTGCCGAGCGAGCCGGATAGCCCACGCCAAACTTGCCCTTCAACTTCTCGTCAAGGAAATTGCCGGTATACATCTGCGCTGCTGGTTCGGTGGTGAAGACTTCCATGAGGATGCCGGTAACAGGAGACATCGCGCTCAGAGCCACTTTGCTCAGGTCACCGGGGTGGTTGAGTGCAAAGCTGTGGTCATAGCCATTACCGTTCTTGAGTTGTTCATTGTCGGCATTGATGTCTTGACCAATTGATTTTGCTGTTCGGAAGTCGAAAGGAGTACCTTCCACATCCATGAATGATCCGTCGGTGATAAGTGTGGCATCAGCGGGAGTGATGCGGTCGGCATCTATCATTACCACATGGTTGTGAATGCTTGATGCCAAGTCGCCGTTAAGATTGAAATAGGAGTGATTGGTGAGATTCACTATGGTGGGCTTGTCGGTAGTGGCGCTATATTCAATGTCGATGGCATTGTCTTGTGTGAGAGTGTAAATCACTTTCACGTTAAGAGTGCCGGGGAAGCCTTCGGTGCCGTCGGGGTCAACGAGGGTTAGTTCCAGGCGGTTGCCGTCTTGCTTTGCGTCCCACACCTTCTTGTCATAACCCACAAGTCCGCCATGAAGGCAATGTCCGTTGTTATTGATTGGTAACGTATATTCCACACCGTCAAGTGTGAAACGTCCATTGCCAATGCGGTTGCCATAGCGCCCGATGAGAGCTCCAAAATTGCCATCGTCGGCAAGATAGTTGGCAATGCTGTCGTGTCCAAGCACTACATCGGTGAGTTTCTCATCATGGTCTGGTACAAGCAGTGTAACAATGCGTCCGCCATAGTTGGTAATGCACGCTTCCACGCCATTGTTGTTGGTCAGCACATAGAGCTCAACCGGTTTGCCGTCAACCACGGCTTTGAATTTTTCAGGATCAAGTCCTGATTTTGTCAGTTTTGTCATGATTTTATTTAATATATTTAATGTGTTATTCAATAGAATTGGCATGGCAAATGTACAAAAAAAATATAAAAGACACTGTCATAGTTTGGTAATTATATGAAAAATTGCGAATTTTGCACGAATATTACAAACTTACTGAAAAATAATCCCGATGATAAAGAAATCAACTATTATAGCATTACTCATTGCCATTGTTGCAATGCCCGTCACAGCTTTTGCCAAGAAAAAGAAAACTAAGGAAAAAGAAGATAAAATCCTTGTTGTCGAGCAAGTTGTTGTTGAGGAGAAGGACATTCCCATTACCAATTATATGGAGCAACTCAATGGCGAGTGGAATGTGCAGGAAATTAGGCAGAACGAGGTGAACTTGCCGCGCGGTTCCAGGGCTTATCTCTATTTTGACGTGCAAGGTGGTGCCATCTATGGAAACACAGGCACTAACAGCCTTAACGCGCTTTATTCCATTAACGGAAACAAGATTTCCATTACCGACGTTATCACTACCAAGATGAATGGTGGCTACTTCCAGAATGTGGAAAAAGATCTGCTTAGAGCATTAGCCGATGTAAATACCGTGGCTCTCACCCAAGTGGGGGAGACCGAGTATATGGAACTCAAGAACAAGCATCGCGATGTGCTGGTGAAACTGCGTCGCCAGAATCTTGACTTCATGAACGGGCCATGGTTGGTGAAGAAAATCAACGATATGAATGTTGCCGATCGTGACATCAAGATGGTAAACGACGTTGAAATGCTCACTGTCAACATTACAAGCGGATGCAACATAATAAATGGCGTGATAACCATTGACCCCATGAAAGAGTGGGCGATTGAATATGAAGACTTGAAGTCATCTCACAATCAGTGTCCCAACATCGACACCGAGACTCGCCTGCTCATAGCACTTGAGGAAACACTTTACTGCCGCAAGAGCAGTGCCACCGAGGTAGAGCTCTACACCAAGGAAACCGACGACATGGGCAACATCGTCGACAAACCACTTGTGGTGCTTGAGAAGGTGAGAATCTAATCGCAGTAATTGTGGCGGCTGAGTTTTCTCTCAGGACGCTTTTTACTTCATGCCTGTGAGAATTGTCAAGAACATATTGCGCATATTATTGGCTGTTGTGGCACTTGTCACGACGTCAATTGATGTTGTGGCCCAAATCAACACCGAGCAAGTGATGAACATTGGGCGCAATGCGCTATACTTTGAAGACTACATTCTCTCAATCCAGTATTTCAATCAAGTCATTGCTCAAAAACCTTATCTCGCTGAACCCTATTTTTTCAGGTCGGTAGCCAAAATCTCGCTCGATGATTATAGCGGCGCCGAGGCCGATGCGACCCGTTGCATCGAGATTAACCCCTTCATTAAGGACGCCTACAGGGTGAGGGGAGTGGCGCGGCACAACTCACACAACTACGAATTGGCAATAGCCGACTACACCAAGTGCCTGGAAATGCGTCCTGACGATAAGGATATTATGATTAACATGGCAATGTGTGAGCTGGCAATGAAGCACTATGAGAAGGCCGACAGTTGCCTGCGTTGGTGTCTGGAGCGTGATACCACAAGTGAGCGTGTATATTTGGGATTAGCGCAACTCAACATCGACAAGCAGGACACAATTCAGGCACTCGACTACCTGTCGCGAGCGATTAACTTAAACAAAAATAACACTCAAGCATATCTAATGCGCTGCGAGATTTATTTCTCATCGCTCAACGATATGCACAAGGCCATAGCCGACATCGACGAGGCAATCAAGCTAGAGCCGGGTAATGCCGGGCTCTACATCAACCGTTCCTACATGCGCTACCGGCTCAACGACATTCGTGGCACCATGGCCGACCTTGATTATGCTATCACCCTCGAGCCTGAGAATGTGACCGCCCATTACAACAGGGCCTTGCTGCGCTCAGAAGTTGGAGCCAACAACAAGGCTATTGATGATTATAATTTTGTGCTCGAGCGTGACCCCGACAACTATCCCGCTTTCTACAACCGCACCATGATGCTCATCAATACCGGGCAATACCAGCAAGGCATTAATGGTCTTAATGCTTTGATTGAAAAAGATAAAGACGATTTTGTCGCTCTCTATCAGCGCACCATGTTGCTCATTGAAACACGCCAGTACAGCCAGGCGTTGCGCGACCTTAACACCATTTTGGCAAAGTATCCAAAATTTGAGAGTGGTTACATGATTCGTGCTCAAATAAAGCAACGCATGGGCGACAAGCGTGGTTATGAGAGAGACTTGGAAACTGCCGTCAATGTGATGAAGAGTAAGGGTGTTCATTACAGCAGTTTCAATCCTGTCGACAAGGAGCGAAAGCACAGCGAGGCAATTCGCGACAAGCGTGCTCAGCAGCATGCCGACAAGTTGGAACAAGAGGCCAAGCGCCGGCGTGAACAGTCCGAGGGAAGTCTGGAGGAGAGCGTTGAGGATGTTAAAAAGCGATTTAGCCAACTGCTCGTTGTCGACATGGACAAGGAAATAAAACCCGAGGTTACTCTCGAAGGAGATGGAACCTATGACGAGAAGGCTGGACACCGTCGCTATCGCAGCCGTTCACGTGGCTACATTCAGGACAATAATGTGGAAGTACAACCCGAGGGAATGTTCTCTCTTTCCTATTACAGCTATGACAACAAGCTCAACGGTCGCACTCACTTTATGCAAGAGATGGCTCAAGTCAACGACATGCATGTGCTTGCAAGTCCGCTCACTCTTGTGTGCAATGCTCCAAGCTTGAGTGAGTATGACGCGCGCGTTCGCTTTGCCAGTGTTGATTACTTCAACGGGTTGCTCTCAACAAGCGAGCCTCGTGCCGTTGACTACTACGGACGCGCTATGGACTTCTTGCTGCTTCGCAATGTGGATGCTGCCATTGCCGATGCCGACCGTGCAATAGAGTTGAGTTCCGATTTTGCGCTTGCCTACTTCTTGCGGTTTAACGCACGTGCCCTAAAGTTGAAGATGGAAAAGGCAACGCAGGCAACCTCGAGCGGTGACGCCTCAAGCGCAAAGGCTATGCTAAGTGGGCGAGCCAGGCAAGTTGAAACTCAAGCTTTGCTTGAGGATATCAACATGGTGATTAAGCTATCGCCTCGCAACACCTATGCCTACTACAATCGTGCTCATTTGCAGGCATCAATGGGCGATAATTCAAGTGCTATCATCAGCTACTCGCGTGCCATCGACCTCAAGCCCGACCTGGGTGAGGCCTACTTCAACCGCGGCCTCCTTTACATGCAGCTTGGCGACAAGGAAAAAGGAAGCGCCGATCTTAGCAAAGCCGGTGAGCTTGGCATTCTTGCCAGCTACAATATCCTCAAGCGCATGAGCCGATAATGGCGATATTTAATCTTTTGGTATTAAAAAAGGACCAGCCACACTGCGGTAACTGGTCCAATTGTTTTTTAGGAATGAAATCACTTGGCGATATTGGCGTCCTGTAGGCCATAGTGCTTGCGGCGGTCAATCCACAAGAGCATGACCGAGACAATTATTGCAGCCACACCAATGCCGGTGAAAATCCACATCGCTTGAGTGTAGTCAACGTTATCGCCGGTGGTGTTGCGTTGAAGCACACCGCCAATGACTATAGGAATGAGCATCAAGCCTATGTTCTGGATATAATAAATAATAGAATAAGCGGTGCCAAGCTGTTTCATTGGAACAATTTTGGGAACTGCAGGCCACAACACACTGGGTAGCAATGAGAACGCTATGCCCAAAATGAGCATGAGCGCTATAGCCAGTGCGCTTGAGTTGAACGGCAGAGCAAAGACCACTAGCACTAATGTGAGCATCACAGTGCCTATAATCATGATTGAGGCACCCTTTCCAATCTTGTCGTACATGCCCCCGAAAAGTGGTGTAAGCACAATCGATGTGAAGGGCAGTATTGCCGGGATTGAACCTGCTACCGACGGGTCAACGCCATATTTTGAAATCATCAATTTAGTGGCAAAGTCAAGGAAAGGGTAGAGGGCCGAGTAATAGAGAAGGCACAACAAGGTGATGAGCCAAAAACCGGGATTCTTAATGGTGACCTTCATGTCGGCAAAATGGAATTTATCATCCTCACTGTTTTCTTGCGAAGCGTCTTGCTTGCTATCCATTGAGCAATATATAAGATAGATAATCAGGCCCGCTCCCACAGCAAAAAGTCCAATCAAAATGGGGGTGCTGAGCGAGAACTTCTCGGCTAGTGGGGGAGCACCGGCGAGGGCAAGTGCCGTGCCTAGGCGAGCGAGAGCTACCTGAATACCCATTGCAAGTGCCATTTCCTTACCACTGAACCACTTGACGATAACTTTCGACACTGTGATGCCACACAACTCATAACCCACGCCAAAGGTGGCAAACCCCAGCGCGGCTACTATAACTTGAACCTTGATAGTGGAGTCGCTGTAGCCAAGCCACTGCAAGTTGGCGGCAACTGTGCTCGTGGGGTCCATAAAAGCGATAGCGTAATAGTCGATGGCTGTGCCGGCAAGCATCAGCACGCACGACAACACGCCGGCAAAGCGAACTCCGGTGCGGTCGAGTATAATGCCGCCCACAAATAGCATGAGTAGGAACACATTGAAGAAACCGCGTGAACCGGCCAAGACGCCAAACTCGCCGCTGCTCCATCCCAGTCCACCCGAGCTGGTGGGAAGTTCCAGAAAATACTGCAAGGGCGACATCTGTTTTGCAACAACGTAGCCCATCATCATGGTGATGGCGACAAGCGCCAGCACAGTCCAGCGTGCTGCGGGCGATTCATTAATCTTTTGTGAAACTCGTGTCATATAGTTAGGTGTGTCGTTACACAAAACAAAGGGCGTGAGCTCAATGAGAGCAATTCACGCCCTTTGTTTGGTTATTTAATAGTTGCTATTATTTAGCCTCTTCGGGCTTGATGTTGGGCTCTTCAAGTCCCAGGTGCTTTTTCTTGTCAACCACCTTGAGCAGCAAGCCGAGCAGCAACGCGGCAACGCCCAGGCTGGCGAGCATGATGAGCGGCCATGTGTAGTTGAGCTTGGTGGGGTCGGTAACACCGGGATTAGTCTGGTCGAGAACCTTGCCAATGAGCAATGGGAACAGCCACAAACCAATGTTCTGAATCCAGAAAATTAGTGCGTAAGCCGAGCCAATAACCTTAGAGTCAACGAGCTTGGGTACACTGGGCCACAACGATGCTGGAACCAGTGAGAACGATGCGCCAAGCACGAGAATAGTAATGTAGGCAATAGCAATGCCACCAACTGCACTATCCTTGAACATAGGAAGAACAAAGGCAAATGTCAAGTGGCAAGCGATGAGTAGTAACGAGCCCAGCACGAGCATCGATGCGGCTTTTCCTTTGTGGTCAACATAGCTGCCCAAAATTGGAGTGATGAGCACGGCCAGCAGTGGGAATACTGCAAAAATCGACTCGGCCGACTGGCGCATGTAGCCCATGTAGCAATAGGTAACCAAGGCTATGATTGACAATGCGAGCATACCGTACTTGGGACCCTTTGCTTTCATGAAGTTGCTGGCGAAACCGGCAGCGGCTACAATGAGCATGATGATGTATTGAATAATTGTAACTGATGGACTTGCCCAGAATGAATCGGCAGCAGGCTCGGTCAGGGTGAGGTTACATTGCAGCATGTTAACGGCATACTTTTGGAATGGGAAGATTGCCGAGTAGTAAAGTACGCAAAGAAGTGCTACAATCCAGAAACCTCCATCCGAGAGAATCTTGCCTATGTCGCTAATCTTGAATGGATCATCCTTCTCTTCTGCCTCACCGGTTTGGGTATCGAGCTTCTTGTCCATAAAGAAGTAAACGATGAACATAATCAGGGCGATGCACAGCAGCACTACGCCGAAGGCTACCGAGCGGCTAACGCTAACCTCGCCACCGAGTTTGGCAAAATAGGGCGAGAAGATCATGCAGGTGGCAACGCCCAGGCGAGCAAGGGCCATCTCGCTACCCATGGCAAGAGCCATTTCACGACCCTTGAACCACTTAACGATACCACGTGAAACGGTGATGCCGGCCATCTCACAACCGCAACCGAAAATCATGAAGCCACAAGCAGCCACCTTGGCACTGGCGGGCATTCCCTCATAGAATGGGGCCACACCCAGTTCCTGGAAGCCGGGAATGTAGTTGAGATTGTTGTTAAACCATGTCTCAACACCACTGCCAATGAACATGTCGCTAACGGCATACCACTTGATAAGAGCGCCCACAAGCATCACGGCTCCCGAGAGAACAGCGGTAAATCTCACTCCCATCTTGTCGAGAATGATACCGGCAAATATCAGGAAGAATACAAATACGTTGAGGAATACCTCGGAGCCTTGCATAGTTCCAAATGCGGTTGAATCCCAGCCGCGTGTGGTTTCCATCAAGTCTTTAATTGGGGACAGGATGTCCATGAAAATGTAGCTGCAGAACATGGCAAGAGCCAGCAGCAACAACGCTGTCCAGCGCATTGCAGCACTGTCGCGAAGTGTCTTTTGAATAGTTTGTGTCATTACTGTAAGTTTTGTAATTTGTGTTTATTTTGTGTGTTTATGTTATGCTATTTTCAGTTTCAACGTGCAAAGTTACATTTTTTATTTAATAATAGGTATAATAAACGCTAATATTTTTTGTATGACAAAATGTCGCTAGCTTGGTGTGATGCGTGTTTTGGCACAAAATGTGCATATTGAAAAGTGGCGTTTAACATGAGCCACAACATTGAAATAATTTATTTAACACTAAAAAAATAATAAAATGACTATTAAACCATTAAGTGACAGAGTTCTTATTGAACCAGCAAAAGCCGAAGAAGTTACCGCTGGCGGTATCATTATCCCCGACAGCGCAAAGGAAAAACCCTTAAAGGGCATCGTGAAAGCCGTTGGTCATGGCACCAAAGACGAGGAAATGGTAGTAAAAGAGGGCGATACCGTTCTCTATGGCAAATATGCCGGTACTGAGATTGAAGTTGATGGCGCTAAGCTGTTGATGATGCGCCAGAGTGACATTTTGGCAATTGTTGAATAATTTAAGGAGGTTTTTATCATGGCTAAGATTATAAAATTTGACATTAAAGCACGCGAAGAGTTGAAAAAAGGCGTTGACCAGTTGAGCAATGCCGTTAAGGTAACACTTGGCCCAAAGGGTCGCAATGTGATTCTTGACAAGAAATTTGGGGCTCCTCACATCACTAAGGATGGTGTGAGTGTCGCACGTGAAGTGGAGCTTGAAGACGAGTTCCAAAATATTGGTGCACAACTCGTTAAAGAGGTTGCTCAAAAGACCGGTGACGATGCGGGTGATGGAACTACTACCGCAACTGTTCTTGCTCAAGCTATTATTAACGAGGGCTTAAAGAACGTTGCTGCTGGTGCTAACCCCATGGCCGTTAAGCGAGGCATCGACAAGGCCGTTGCTGCTGTTGTTGAGCAAATCAAGGCTCAATCGCAGGAAGTAGGCGACGACTTTGGTAAGATTGAGAATGTTGCACGCGTTAGTGCCAACAACGACCAGGAGATTGGTGAACTCATTGCCGAGGCAATGAAGAAGGTGAACAAGGATGGTGTAATCACCGTTGAGGAGGCTAAGGGTACCGATACCCATGTCGACGTGGTTGAGGGTATGCAGTTCGACCGCGGCTATATTTCTCCTTACTTTGTTACCAACACTGAGAAAATGGAGTGCGAGATGGAACGTCCTTACATCTTGATTTTCGATAAGAAAATTTCGGTTCTCAAGGATATGCTTCCTGTGCTCGAGGCAACAGCACAAAGCGGACGTCCATTGCTTATTATCAGCGAGGATGTTGACAGCGAGGCTCTTGCCGCATTGGTTGTTAACCGCCTGCGTGGCTCGCTCAAGGTGTGTGCGGTTAAGGCTCCTGGATTTGGCGATCGCCGCAAGGAAATGCTTGAGGATATCGCAACCCTTACCGGTGGCGTTGTCATCAGCGAGGAGAAGGGGTTGAAACTTGAAGGTGCCACAATCGACATGCTCGGTACTGCCGAGAAGGTTACTGTCAACAAGGAGAACACTGTCATCGTCAATGGTGCTGGCGACAAGCAGGCTATTGCCGACCGTGTTGCACAAATCAAGGCACAAATCGAGACTACCAAGTCGACCTATGATAAGGAGAAACTGCAAGAGCGTCTTGCCAAGTTGGCAGGTGGCGTGGCAGTGCTCTATATCGGTGCTCCCAGCGAGGTTGAGATGAAAGAGAAGAAAGACCGTGTTGATGACGCGTTGAGTGCAACTCGTGCAGCTGTTGCCGAAGGTATCGTTCCTGGTGGAGGTGTAGCTTATATCCGTTGCCTCGACATTCTCGACAAGATGGAAGGTGAGAACGCCGATGAAACAACCGGTATTCACATTATTCGTCGTGCTATTGAAGAACCTCTGCGTCAGATTGTTGACAATGCGGGTCTTGAGGGAGCTGTTGTTGTTCAAAAGGTTCGCGAGGGCAAGGGTGACTTCGGTTACAA
>DGWL01000099.1 GCA_002396125.1 Porphyromonadaceae bacterium UBA4259 | reverse complement strand
TCGCTTGCCGACCTCGTGGGTGAGGAATTGCCAAACTTTGTGCTACCATCCGACCTTGACCGCTCAACAATAGTCTATCCGATGATTGACCGCGAGCGTTGCATTGGGTGCGGACGCTGCTACACCTCATGCATGGACGGTGGCCACCAGGCTATCGACTTCAACACCGAGAGTCGCCAGCCCAGCATCAACGGTCGCAAGTGCGTGGGCTGCCACCTGTGCCAGCTCGTGTGCCCCACCGGCGCAATCCATCCCGCAAAGAGAATCGCGAAGAAATAAAAACAACCAAGAAATAATGGTTAAGGCTTAATTACCGCCTTGCCCTGAACCGCCAACAAGGTCATTGTTCTCAATGGTCTTGTTGGTTTTTTTCACGCCCGCCTTGAGGGAGCCAAAGCGGTAGGTAACGGTTAGCCTGAACTCACGCATAAACTGCCAAGCACAATCCCTGCCTGTGTAGTCGCCCTGGGTCGTGTACATGGTAATCTTGTTGTACTTGCTGGAGTTGAAGAGGTTTGCAGTGCCTAAGTATACTGTGAGTCGGTCGTCTTTGAGGAATGAGCGCTGGAGGCTAAAGTTATAATACATAGTGCCTGTGTAGTGACCATAGAGGCCATCGACACCGCCACTGCGACCGCTCAATGTTGCAGCGAACCTCAACTTCCAGGGTAGCTGCTGTGTGAGTTGTGCATAGTAGAACGCCACCCATCGACTGTTCTTGAGATTGAGGTCGCGACTCTCGTAGTTATAATGCCCCACGTTGCCATTGAGTGTGAAACTCGTGGTCGGGCCTATTGTCCACTGCACGAAACCGCTCAAACTCAAGTAGCGGCCCTTGAGAGTGTTGGCATAGGTTGAAACCAGCACATCGCCATCGGTGTACTGAATTCCGGTTATGCGGTTGTTGCTGAACGAGATACTAGGGCTGAGGTTGAAGGTTAGTTTGCCACCAATCTTCATATAAGTCATGCTGATTGAATGGTTGAGCGAGCTCCCGAGGTGGGGATTGCCAAACTTGCGGCTCGTGGGGTCCTCCACGACTGCGGGATTCAAATAGCTGATGCCGGGGCGACGGATGCTTGTGGAGTAGTTAATCTTGAGGCTATGCGCGTCGTTAAACTTGTATCGCACACTCAAGTCGGGCACCCAGTCGTTCAAGTTGCGGTGATAGTTGTCATGCTTGGCATCGGGGAACTCGGCATTGAGACGACTGTATTCATAGCGCATTCCGGCTCGGGCTGCCCAGTTGTCCTTGCTGAAACGGTAACTCAGGTAGGCTGCTGCCACATGGGTGCGGTGGTTGAAGAGCGTGATGTTATCCATCTCGGGCGCACCATCAAATCCAAAAGTGCCCTTGCTCGTATTGAAGCGGTTGATATATTTCACCCCAGTCTCGATGGTGTGATACTTGGCGAATGGTCGCGTCCAGTCGAGCTGGAAAGTGTGCTCGGCAAATGTCTCCTTGGTGTCGGTGGTTTGTCCGGTATAGGGAAACGGGCAGTTTAGCATGTCGCTGAATGAGCTGATGCTCTTTAGATTATTGTGACTGGTCGAGAGCATGTAGCTGAGAGTCAGCATCTCACCGGGATTCTGCAACAGGTGCTGGTAGTCGACTCGCCCATGCAGGTCGTAGGAGCCACTCTTGGGAACACGCCCGGTGGTTGTGTACCGATACAGGACGTTTCCATCGCGGTCGGTCATGCGAGCATTGTTGAAACCATCGGAGTGACGACCATAGTAATAGCCGCCAAACGAGATCGAAACGAGATTCAACGAGTCGGGCTCCCAACTCGCACTAAGGTTGCCGTAGTGGAAATTGAAAGAGCCACGAGTTTCGTTGTGGCTATACAATGTGTTGCCAGTGTTGGCATAGGTGTGCTCACTCTCCATGATGTTGTGGTCGTAGTGGCGATTCTTGTTATTGTAGCCATAGTTTACCGAGGCAACAACTTTTCCAATCTGCGTGACGACGCTTGCATTGGCATTAGGGCTACCGGTGTTGTCGACACCCAAACTTACCGTACCCATCACGCCCTGCATCAACGAGCCACTGCCACCCACAGTCACAATGTTGAGAATGGACTCGGTGCCCTCAGCATCATATTTTGCTCCCGGGTCGGTTATCACCTCTATCTTCTTGATGGTGCTGGCTGGGATTGCCTTGAGCACATCCTTCATGTTCTGGCCACTCAAGGCAGGGTCGGGATGACCGTTGCGATACACTTTGAACGAAGAGGAGCCTTTCACTAAAACATCATCCTTGCCGTCGACCGAGACCATCGGCACTTTCCTTAGCATGTCGAGCACATTGCCGGTCTTAGAGTCGGCATCGGCCTGCACGTCGTAGGTTAAGCGGTCAATCTCGGTGGTAACGAGCTGGCGTTGGGCAGTAACAATCACTTCGCTGAGCATCGTTGATTCAGTATTGAGAACTATTGTACCCAGCTGTGCAACAGGCGACGATGCACTCACTTCGAGGGTGCGCTCTTGGGGTGCCATACCCACAAAATGCACGCGCATCAAGTAGCTGCCTGGATTTGCGAGGTGGTGATCCACCTTGCCAAAGGCATCGCTCACTCCACTACTCACAACCTTGGTTGTGTCACCTATATTATAAATGTAGATTGTGGCAAAAGGAACACCCTCGCCCTTGCTGTCGTTCACTTGGCATTGCACACTAAGTTGCTGCGCCATCGCACCAATAGCACACACCATAAGCATAAATAAGGTAACAATTCTCTTTTCCATAGCCTTTGGGTTTATAAATTATATGTACAAATTTAGGTAGGTCTTTTTGAATTAGACGCACACTAAAGTGTGAATGTTGCAGACCAAAAGCAAACAACAAGCATTTTCACACTTTAGGGTGTGAAAATGAGCCATACCACAAGGCAAACAATGATCTTTTAATAGCTTTCCCTCATCGGGTGATGATACCATTG
>DGWL01000014.1 GCA_002396125.1 Porphyromonadaceae bacterium UBA4259 | reverse complement strand
CTGACCGCACGGCAATCCTTCCTGACGGAATGAGCGAGAACATCTATGTTGATAACAACATTACAGGTCATGCTGGTATTACTGACCGCTCTTACAATATGTGGTCAAAATGTGATATGGAAACGTTTGAAGTCAGCCAAGAGTATGAGGCGCTTGCCCAAGCATGGAGAATGCGTAACAAGGTTTATCATGTTGATGGAGGCCTGATAGTGGCTTCAGCTTTCCAAGACAATGCTTATCCACTTGATATACCCAATTTGACCTATGAGAACTTTGGTAGTGCTGGCATAGGCATGCACATTCAGGGTGAAGCCAAATTAGACCAGTATGCCGAGGACATGTGGGTTGGTAATGGTGACTACTGGAGCCGTTACAATTTTGCTAAAAACAAGAATGCTTATCGCAATGACCTGAAAATCACCGTATATAATCCCACCCTGGAATTTAAAGGCATTGGCAATCTTGAAATTCAGCGTTGCGACCATGAGGGTAATTACCTTAAAACTGTTGGAACTATTGAGCAAAGTCAATGGAATCCAGGAACATTTACCGTTCATTATGCTGATGCAGCTAAAGAGGCTGTGAACGATGAGGGATTGAAACAAATTCTAACACCTGTTTATGCCGATAACAAGCAATATGACTTGCAATGGGGTACTGAAAAAATCATGGGGATCAGCGACATGTTCTACAGCGATGAAATGACCAGCCGTAAAGCTAATACAGCTCTTTATCCTGGTTTCCAATATCGAGTTGTGCCTGCCGAGGGTAACAATAACACGAACTTCACATGCGTAGTTAGCTTCGCACCCGTTTTCAAGACCAATGAAAACGTAGTTTCTCGTGCTACTTATAGTCAGGCTGATGTTGATGGCGACATCAATAATACACTTAAGGAAAATAATGAAGCAGAGATTACATTCTCGCCCAATATGGTTAAGGATATGACTGAGTATCGTGTTCTTAAGGGAGCTGCCGATGCAACAACTGGCAGTGCTTTAGAGAAAATTGCTCACGGGGCAATCAACGTTGATCAGAATGGTCTTATGAACCCAGTTTTCACCGACCAGATTGTAGATGGCACAGTATATGTTCCTGAGTTATACACCGAGTATAATGACAACACCTACGGTTGCTACAAGCAGAGTGTGAGCGATGCATCGGTTAAGATTAACCGGATTAATATGGTTGCTTCTACATATGTAAGCCCAGATGGCAAGCACTATGTTCTGGCCACTATCGACATTCAGTCGATTATCAACAGCACCGACAAGGACTCTCGCTACCTGCTCAGAGTGTGGCGCCAGGTGGGCAATGGTGAGAAGGTGCTCCTCAACGGTAGCACCGATGTCTCGGGATATGGCTGGGAAGGAACCAACTATGCAGCCCTTAGCACCCTTGGCATGGAAGCCGAGGACTATGCCAAGAACCCCAACAACACCTTCACCCTCTGTGACAACTTCCAGGCAGTGGAACAGGCTCCTGCCAGTGGCGCTCCTGGTCTCAAGAAAGAGGGCGACATGGTGAACATCGAGAACGTGAAATACTTCGCCACCCTCTATGTTAAGGACGACACATCGGGCAAGTATTATGTGAAGACCGATGAGATTACTTATGCCACCTCTATCCCCACCGGCATCAGCACTATCGCAGGCAGTGCCCAGGTTGAGAGCGTGCGCTACTACAATACTATCGGTGTTGAGAGCAGTGAGCCCTTCAAGGGTGTGAACATTGTGGTTACTCGCTACAGCGACGGTAACACAATTACAAGCAAGATGATTAGGTAATTTTTTCTCAGAATAAATTTTTTGTTGTTGATGGTTGCGGGCTGTGAAGCTCGCAACCAATTTTTTTGAAAATCTAACTTGCATTATTTTACTATTGTTTCTATATTTAATAAACGCTATCAACAAAACCCAATGGTTGTTGATAGCGTTTTTTTAATGTTTTTATGTTCTTGAAGCGGGTTAATTACCCAATATAAGCTTGTAAACCGCGGTCACGTCGGCACTGTTGATAGTGCCATCGTTGTTTTGGTCGCCGTTAACAATCTTGCTGTCATCGTTGTTGAGAATGAACTGATACAGAGCGGTAACGTCGGCGCTGTTGCACACCCCGTCACCATTCACATCGCCTGCGATGATGGTGGGAGCTGCAGCACTGCTGTAGACAAATGAAATCACATCGCAGTAGTTGGTGTTGGCGGTGCCCGATGCGGTGCTGTAGGAGGCTCGGGCTCGGGCATAGTAGGTCTTGCCGTCCTCCATGAGCTTGTTATTCACCTTTATTTCTCCTGCCGTAGCGGTTGTGTGGTAGGCGAAGTCGCGCAGAGTCTCTATAAAGCGCTGACGTCCCCATGTGGTGGCGCTGGTCGAGATTTCGATGGTGTAGCTAGTGGCAGCTTCCTGGCGGTTGAGGGTGACGTGCTGGTCGCTGTAGAGCGTGCCGCCGTTGGTGGGCACGACAAAGCTGGGTGGCTCGGCCTCAAGAAACGCCGTCTTGAAGGTGACCGGGCTGGTGACGCGGTAGTTGCCGTTGTCAATCATGTGCACGCGCATGTAGTAGTAGGTGCCGGGCATTAGGGTGAAAGGTGGGATGGCCACTGTGCCCTGTGTTGAGGTGCCAGTGAAGACGATGTCGGTGAAAGCGTCGTCGCCGGCAATCTCGAGGGTGGCCTCGGCGCTTGAGCCGCCGGTGAGCCATTGTGCTGTGAACGAGGGGTGAATGTCCTGCGCGTTATTCTCGGGGTAGGTGATGGTGAACACCTGAGGCGAGCAGTGACGAGTCTCGCTCACGCCGTCGACATAGCCTTCGGCACACGCTCTCACGCGCCAGTAATAGGTGCTTGGCAGGAAGTCGCCAAACTCGCTCGAGAGCATCGATGTGGCAGTGGTGGTTCGGCGATAAACGGTGGTAAACTCAGCGTCGGTCGAGAGTTCTACCATGTAGCCCTGAGCGTTCTCCACAGCGGTCCAGCTCATGGTGAACGGGTCGGGTACCAGCGCACCGTTATCGGGAGAGATTAGCTGTGGCGCGGCCAATTGCTGGTCGGCGGGGGGAACAAGGAATGCCGGCTGAAACTCGTTGTCCATGCGGTCAACGGGCGTGATGGCATAGTAATAACCATAGCTTGCCTCCTCGGGCAGGCTATAGCTGGTGCTATAGCTCACGTCGAGCAGGAACTCGCCATTGCGGTCAAACTGCGAGATGTCGACGCTGTTGGGGATTGCATAGATTGCATATTTGTAGCCATCGAAGCCTGTCCATGAGAGCACGTGATTCTGGCTGGCAATATTGCTCACCGTGCCCGGGTCAATGCCTGGTTTCCATGGCATTGCGGGAGGCAGAGCGGGGCGGGTGAACACCTTGCGGTGAAGATAGGTTGCAAGCTCTTCGTTGTTGCCTGTGCGATACAAGTACTTGCAACTGTAGAAAATAGCACCCGGGGCACCATCGTAGCTGCTGGTGCGGTTGAGTTCAACCTCGTTGGCATACTCTTCGTGGTCGGCTTCGGTACTGGAGCGTCCCAGGCTTGAGATGGAGTTGGAGACAAAGAGCTGGCGGTCGAAGTGGTCGCACACCAGGTTCCACCAGGGCACAATCTTGCTGTAGTCGGCGCTTGAGCCTATTTTCCAGTACACCTGAGGCGAGATATAGTCGATGGTTTTCTCGTTGAGCCATGCCAGCGGGTCGCTAAAGATGCCGTTATATTGCCAGTCGCCACCTGCGGGGCAGTAGGGCAGTCCATAATTTGGCGCCGAGGTGCCCGCAACGCCGGCGGGCGAGATGCCAAAGCGGATGTCGGGGCGGGTGGCTTGAATCATGTTATAGACCTCGCGCACCATGCGGTTCACGTTGGACCGACGCCAGTCGCCCAGTGTCATGTCGGTGCCCGAGTCGAGCCATTCCTGGTAGTCACCGGCATCACTGCTACTGCTGATGCCATCGGGGTAGAAGTAGTCGTCGTAGAGAATGCCGTCCACGTCATACTTGGTTATAATCTCCTTGCACACATTCACTATGCGCTCCACGGTCTCATCGCGGGCCGGGTCAAGAACCACGTAGTTGCCGGCGGCAAGCAGCAATCCCGACTGGCGAAGCGCCATGTCCTTGGGATTACCGGCGGCATCCCACTGGTCGATGCCGTTGCTGCTGTAGCGGTAGGGATTGACCCACGCGTGGCATTCCATGCCGCGCTTGTGGCATTCCTCAACGGCAAAAGCCAGTGGATCCCAGGTGGGAACTTGGCCTCGTGTGCCGGTCAGGTAGCTCGACCAGGGCTCGTAGCTTGACTCGTACATAGCGTCGCACATCGAGCGCACCTGAAAATTGATCGCATTGAAATTGTTCACCTTGAGCGAGTCGAGCATGCGCAGCAACTGCTGTTTTTGCTTGTTTTCGGCATTGGTGCCGTAGGCTTGAGTCTCGGGCCAGTCGAGACACCACACTGTTGCCACCCATGCCGAGCGGAATTCATGCTTTGGAGCGGTATAGGTCACGGCTCGAGCCCCCAGGCATGCCATGAGCACTAGCGCCAAGAGCGCAGTGAAACGTAATGATGCAAATGTCTTTTTCATAATATGGTTGTGTTTTCTTTAAAAATGCAGTTTTCGCTTACAAAAATACAAAGATTTTTGTAAATAACTACAAAAAAGCCACAAAGAATGAGAGATGAGTTACAAGAACTTAACCTTATTGATGACAAAACCCACCTGCTTGAAGAGGTAGTCGTGAGTTGTGTCGTTGGCTATGTGTCGCAAGGTTAAGGTGCCGTCGGGGTGAACAGCCTCTATGATGGCCTCAAACTGTTGTCCTTGTGGAGTGGTGAATAAGTGAGGCTTACCATCGTAGCGGTAAAGTTTGCTCAAGTATCTCTCATGCAGGGCATTGAGTTGCTCTTGCGTGCCGTCGAAGCGGCAATACTCCTCAATCTTCTCGCAGATGCTGCGGGTCACGTCCATCACGTCATGCTCCTTGCCGGTGATGTGGTAGAGCGACGTGGGATTAGGGGCATCGCTAATGAAGAAGTGCTGGTTAATGTTAACACCCACTCCCACAATGGCGTAGTCGATGCCATCTTGGTCGAGTGATTGCTCTATCAAGATGCCACACACCTTGTTGTCGGCGTGGTAGATGTCGTTAGGCCACTTGATGGTGAATCCTGTGGCATATTTCTCGAGGGTGTCGACAATGGCAAGCGACACGGCTTCGCTCAAGAAAAATTGCTTTTTAACATCGAGCCGTGGTCTCCTGATCATTTGTGAGAAAGTAGCGTTCTTGCCCGGCTCAGCCTCCCAGCTGTTGCCTTTTTGGCCACGACCGGCGGTCTGCGCATAGGCTTGCAACACAGTGCCGTCGGCAAGTGTGTTGGCAATGCGCTTCATGGTGGAGTTGGTTGAGGCAACTTCTTGAAGTAAAATGTAGTTTGGCATAATTAAGTCAGTTTTCAGTTGTCGGATTTCAGACTTCAAGAGTCGGATGTCCCATTCTTGAAGTCTGAAATCTGAAATCACATCAAGGTAAGGTCATCTTGACGATGCGGCTGTCATCGGCAGGGTCTACACTGATGTCGACGCGCACGGTGTCGTCGGGGAGCAGTCCCTCGATGCGCTCGGGCCACTCAATGAAGCATAGTGCGCCGCAGTCGAAGTAGTCCTCGGCTCCAATATCTTGCGCCTCGGCTTCGTTCTCGAGGCGGTAGCAGTCGAAGTGGTAAATGAGTTCGGCTGTGGTGTCGCTGCGATACTCATTGATGATTGCAAACGAGGGAGAACTGGTGATGTCGGTCTCAACGCCCAGTTGCTTGCACAGCGCGTTGATGAAAGTGGTCTTACCGGCACCCATCTCTCCATAGAAAGCATAGACGGTGTAGTCGCCCATCTCGGTCATGAACTTGTGGGCAGCCTCGGGCAGCTGCTCCAGCGATGCTATTTTAATTTCGATTGTGGTCATGTGTTAGTGAGTGTGTGAAGTTCAGTAAATTTGGTTGAGCGGTGATTATTATAGTTTCTCACCGTAGAGAAGGTCGCCGGCATCGCCCAGGCCAGGAACGATGTAGCTGTGCTCATTGAGCTCATGGTCGATGTCGCAAGCCCAAACGGTAATGTTGTCGCTGGGCAGATTGTGCTCCACAAAGTCGATAGCCTTATCGGTGGCGATGATTGACGCCATGTGCACGTGGCTTGGGGTGCCGCGACTCAACAGAGCCTTGTAGGCGAGTGCCATCGAGAGGCCGGTGGCGAGCATGGGGTCGACGAGGCACAGCACCTTGCCGTCGATTGCCGGGCATGCAAGATACTCGATTTTCACGTCAAACTTGTTGGGGTCGTGTGCGTCATACTTGCGATAGGCGCTCACAAACGCGTTCTCGGCTTTGTCGAAGTACTGTAAAAATCCCTCGTGCAGCGGCAGGCCGGCGCGCAAGATTGTGGCGAGCACGATTTGGTCGGCAATCACGCTTGTCTTGGCAATGGCAAGCGGTGTCTCGGTGTCGATGGTTTTGTAATTCAATTTTTTCGAAATCTCGTAGGCCATGATTTGCCCTAGTCGATGCACATTGGCGCGAAAGCGCAACCTGTCCTGCTGGATGTTCTTGTCACGAATCTCGCTCATGAACTGGCTCACGAGAGAATTGTTCTCACAAAGATTGATGATTTCCATAAATTCAACTTTTATGATTGTTGTGATATGTAATTGTCAAGAATGTTAATGGAGAGCTGCTTGTCGTGGCTTAGTTGCTCACGCAGCTGCTCAATGCTGCCCAACTTGAACTCCAGGCGCAGGAAGCGGATGAAATGGAGCTTGATGGGCTTGCCGTAGATGTCGCTGTCGAAATCGAAGATGTTGACTTCGATTGAGAGTTGGTGACCATTGTCGAGAGTAGGGCGGTAGCCTATGTTCACCATGCCCTTGTGCCACAGCCCGTCGACCTGCACCATCACGGCATAGGCACCGTTGTGAGGCAGGATTATATCTGGATGAAGGTTTCCCACATTGGCGGTGGGGAAACCTATGCCGCGGCCATTGTGGAAACCGTGCACCACTGTGCCTTCAAGTTCAAACGGGTGCCCCATGCAGTTCATGGCATCTTCCACGCGCCCGCTGGCTATGAGCTGACGCACTATCGACGAACTCACGGGAGCATATTTGCCCAGATACTCGGGTGCCTTCACCACTTCCACGCCAAGCGCTTGCCCTTGTTTCACATAGGAGTCAAATCCCATGTTGTGGTCGTGTCCAAAGCGATGGTTGTAGCCCATAACCAGTGTGTTAACCTTGAATTGCCGGTGTAGCATCTCAAGAAACCGGCTTGCGGTGAGTTGCGCCAGTTGCTGGTCAAAGTCAAGCAAGATAAGATAGTCGATGCCTGTCGCGGCAATGGCGGCTATCTTCTCGTTTAGAGTCATTATGGCGCGAGGACTGCCTTGCGGATTCACTACCTGCTGAGGATGCCGGGCAAAGGTGATGACAGCGGTGTGCTGATCACGAGCCAGGGCCTCGGTCTTGAGTGCCTTAATGAGAGTGGCATGGCCGCGATGCATGCCGTCAAACATGCCAATCGTTGCAGCCAGTCCGTTGCCATCAAGGCTCTCGATGCAGTCGCTAGCGTTCAGAATTTTCATTGGTTCTCAAGCTTGGTGATGATGTCGATAAACTCGCAGCCCGGCTCAACCAGGGCGGTTTTGAACCCTAACGAGGCGGCAACCTGTAGGTTCTCCTGCCCGTCGTCGAAGAATAGTGTCTCGCCGGGCACAATGCCCATTGTGGCGATGGCATAGTCAAAAATCTTGCGGTCGGGCTTGTTGCTATGAGCCTTGTAGCTCACGGTAACACCATCGAAATAGGCGTTCACGTCAAGGCCTTCTTGGGCAAAATTGCGGGCTATCACGCCCTCAAACATTAGCGGGTTGGTGTTCGACAAAATATAGGTTTTGTAGCGCTTGCGTAGCTCTCTCAATGCCACGAGCCGGTGAAGAGGTATGCCCACAATAAACGAGCTGAAGGCGGCATCCATCTGCTCATCGCTCACACCCTCGGGCATGAGTGGCCGCAATGCCTGGTGAAACTCTTCAAGATTGATGTCGCCATTCTCAAGCGCAAAGAAAGGGCCCTCTTGCTTGTAGAGCCCAATTAGTGTTTCGGGATGTTCCATGCCCAGCTTTTTGAGTTCGGTGAGGCAGCGGTCGCGCTCAATGTCTACAATCACGCCTCCCTGGTCGAAGAGCAAGTTCTTGATTCCCTTGATTGTAAGATTATCGTGCATTACGCATTATAAATTATTCAGAATAAATTGTGCATTCTGCATTAAATCAAGGCATTTCTTTCTTGATGATGCGCATGGTGTCGTTGCACAGCTTGATGAACACCTCGCGGTTCTTGAGCAGGCTGCTGGTCTTTAACTGGCGGTCAAGTCCCTTGAAGATAAAACCGGTGTCGCTCGACTCCAGCGCGCGCATGGCGGCGATAGCTCCATCCTCGGGGTTGTGGATGAGAGTTTGACCCACATGGTCGCGAATTGTGTCGATCCAGTGGCTCAAGGTGAGCATGCCGGCATTGATGATGCCCGGGTCGGCGCAGTTAACATTCACATGGCGAGTGCGAAGCGTGGTCGACATGTAGATTGAGAACAGCGTCAGGGCTAGCTTGCTTTGTGCAAAGGTGGTGAGGGGAACGAAGTTGTTAACGGCAGGAAACTCATAGGGCAACGAGGTAAAGTTGCGCATTAGGCTAGTGGTCATCACTATGCGGCCGCCATTCTCGCCAAAGAGTGGAACTATGAGCATCGAGAGCAATACCGTGCTCAGGAAGTTCACCTGAATGGTGTACTCATAGCCGTCGACCGACGTCTTGCGGCGCCTGGGCAGCACGGCAGCGTTGTTGATGAGCGCGGCCACCGGGCGATGAAGCTCGGCGAGCTCGGCAACAAACGCCTTGACGCGTGCAAATGAGCTCAGGTCGAGGTGCATGGCGGTGATGTCGTTGTTAAGTGTCTTTTCCTTTAATTCTTGTGCCAGCTGTTCCCCCTTGTCAAGGTCGCGGCAGGCAAGTATCACAGCTTTGCCTTGCGAAGCGATGCGCTTGGCGAGCACTTTTCCCATTGCGCCGGTGGCGCCTGTCACAATATAAACAGGCGACGCCTCGTTGTGGGCTGCCTGTTCTTGAGGTGTGTTGTTTTCGTTCATTGTTGTTAACAATTAAGCCGCTGTGGCTGTGTTATGACATATTAGCCTACAAAGATAATTAAAAAACCACAAACACTGTGCATTAATTCATTAAAAAATGTTGAAGGTGTGCATAAATGAAGATGTTGAGAAACCGATTGGCAAAAACTGAAAAAAGAGGCGAGTCCCATAACATGGACTCGCCTCGCTATAAGAGGTATTCACCATTTTGTTGTTATGGTGAATTAAGTGATTATATTACTTGCTGCCAAGGATGAGCTTGTAAACAGCAGTAACATCGGCACTGTTGATGTTGCCATCGGCATTTTGGTCGCCGTTAACAATCTTGCTGTCATCATTGTTGAGGATGAACTGATACAGAGCGGTAACGTCGGCGCTGTTGCAAATGCCATCACCGTTAACGTCGCCTGCAATGGGAGGATTCTCCTCGCCACCAACCTTCTCGATTGCAACAGGATATATCTCCATGATAGGAGCGGTGTCGGCATTCTTTGCATACAGGGTCAAGAAGCCAGTCACATTGTAGGTTGCGGTCAAATCCTCGGGAGCGGTGATGTCGTTGAACTTGAGGTACATGAGCAAGTCACCGGTGCCATCGTTGAGGGTATAGTTCTTTTCGTCAACCATGGTCATGGTGCAGTTCTCAATCTTCAGGTAGTTGTGAACGAGGCTGGCGTCCATCTCCTCGATGGGAACCACTGAAGGCTCAACTGCTGTGCCGGGAGTGCCCTCGCCAAAGGTGTTAACCAATGGAATCATTTCTTGAATAGCGCCATAGCTATAGCTCTTCCAGCTACCTGCGATGCCGGTGATAACGTCACCATTGTTGTAGGTGTTGTCAAGTTGGCCAAACACGAGTGTATAACCACTCTCGTCCATGATGTACAGGTTGCTGCCATTTTGATAAACTGCAGTTACAGGGTTGGCAAATCTAACGTCGGTGCCCTCTTCGGTAGCGAGCAGGCCAGCGATGTTGTCAACGGTGGGAAGATCCTCGATGTTGATGATTTTCTCAAACGCAGTGGGATAAACCTGTATAGTGGTTACACCATCCTTTACATACTTAGCAATGATACCGGTGATGTTGTAACTGGCGTTGTCGCTGGGGATGGCTACATTAGTGTAAGCCTGATAACCGGCAGCTGTGCCAGTAGCATCGGTGATTGTAAAGTTTCTTCCATCAGCACTAACAGTAGCATTCTTAATGGTGATGTAGTGGCCAAAATTACTCTCAACAACATAGGCGGTAGTAACCTCAGCTGGAGTGGTGGCTTCGCCATCGGTGGGGGCGGTGAAGCCAAAGAGGTCTTGGTCGCCATTGTAGGTCATCTCAAGCAGGCCATTGTAGTCTTTAAGGTAGCCACCAAAGCCACCGGGAATAACGTCGCCATTCTTGTAGTTCATGTTTCCTGCGTTGCGACCGAAGATGTAGAGGTAACCTGTTGCATCCTTTACCCAAACGCCATTGCCATTAGTATAATAAACGGTAACAGGGTTGGCGATTGCGGCATAGCTACCCGCACCAAGTTCATAGTAAGCAGCAATGTTGGGCACGGTGTTAACTTGCTCGATAGTGTAAGTTGCACTGGCAACTGGGCTAATCAGGTCGTCCTTAGTGGCGATAGCCTTGATGGTTGTGGTGCTGGCCACGTTGATAGGCTCGCTGTAGACGGTGCTTGAGGTTGTTGGGTCATTGCCATCGGTGGTGTAATAGATAGTTGCACCGCTAGCGGCCTTAATCTCAACATTCTGAGCCACATAGTAGGTTCCACCTGCAGGGCTGAATGTGGGGGCGCTGATCGATGGGGTTACATCGCCGTCAATAGTAACAGTGACCTTGGTCATGCGCACTTGATTTGAAGTCGCAGTCAGAGTTATTTCTTTAGCACTACCACTCCATGTTCCAATTTTGCCTTCATAGCTATAGCCATCAATAACATCAAAGCATCCAGGGCCATATTTTGTTTCGCCGTTTGCTGTACACTCAATTACGACCTGGGTAATAGTTTGGTCGCTTTTTACAGTAAAAGATGCACCCTTGAACACGCGATACTGGTCAACGTTCCATCGCCCCTTTGTAGTGGAGATTGTAACGCCATCTTTTGTAATTGATTCAGGACCTTCTGTGTCATCATTTGTCAAAACGCCTCTGTCAACTGTAGCGTCAAACACAACTTCGCCTGCCATTGCGCCAAATGCGCAAAGGCAAACCATCATGAGAGATAATAATTTCTTCATAAACAGCTTTGAATTAAGGAGTTAATAATTTATGATAATTTAAGAATTCACAGTTATATATAGTTACTGCAAAGTTAGTCATTATTTTTTAATAATGAGTAAGAAAAGAAGAAAAAGTTGAGAAAAATTATTATAAGTGCGAAGAAAACACCCTTTTTTGAGCATTATGAATTATGCATTTTTAGAGTATCTCCATCCCACCCACAGGTTGCGCGAGAAGATGAGGATTGAAATGCTCTGGCCGAGCATGAGGATGGGGTCGTGACGCACTATGCCATAGATGAGCGTGAGCGACGCTCCCACCACGCTGATGAGCCAGAACACCGGTGGCAGGCACGACTCGTGGCGGCGCATTGAGTACACCACCTGATAGGCATATCGCGAGAGGAACACCAGCTGGGCACATGTGCCGTAGATCATCAGGCCCAGTGGGATGTTGGGGTTGTGGATGAAGCGGTCAACAAGGTGGGGGGCGTTGATGGCGGTGGCGATTAGGGCAATAACCGGCACGCAGTAAAGGATAATGCGAATGGGTAGCGGAATGCGGCGCCATGCTCCCTTGTAGTCGAGGTTAAGCACATAGACGTAGAACGACAATATCTGCCCCACCAGAATCACGATGTCCTCGCGCAGCCAGCCATACCACAGCATGAAGCAGCATCCGGCCAGGCTAAATGCCCAGTAGCCTGTGGGCGACACCACGCGCTTGAGGCGCTCGGTCATGACCCACTGCACCAGTTGCCGCGCGCCGTAGCACAGCTGCGACATGAGCCCTATGAGAATTGTGAAATTTAACATTTGTGTGCAAAATTACTAAAAAAATAGCTCTGATAGCTCCTTTTGTTCATTTTTGATTAACTTTGTGCCTTAAATTAAGTGATTTTGTTATGAATTTTATTGATGTTAACCAAGTTGTAAAGCAATATGACGGTCACTTGGCGCTCGACAATGTTGACCTGCATGTGCCACAAGGCTGCATCTATGGCCTGCTTGGGCCTAATGGAGCGGGCAAGACGTCGCTCATTCGCATCATTAACCGCATTACACGGCAAGACAGTGGCACGGTGCTGCTCAATGGGCGGGAGATGGTGCAAGCCGACATTGCCAACATTGGCTACCTGCCAGAGGAACGTGGCCTATACAAGAAGCTCAAAGTGAGCGACGAGATTGTCTACCTTGCCAGGCTCAAGGGCATGCCGCGTCGCCTCGCCGAGACCGAGATGGAGAAATGGCTTGAACGTTTTGACCTCACCGAGTGGCGCAACCGCAAGGTTGAAGAGCTCTCAAAGGGCATGCAGCAAAAGGTGCAGTTCATTACAACTGTGATTCACCGGCCACAGCTACTCATCTTTGACGAGCCCTTCTCGGGCTTCGACCCCGTGAATGCCGAGCAGCTTAAGCAGGAGATAATGGAGCTTCGCAATCAGGGTGCAACAATCTTGTTCTCAACCCACAACATGGCGAGCGTGGAAGAGATTTGTGAGAAAATCACTCTCATCAACCACTCGCGCGTGGTGCTTGAGGGCAGGGTTGACGACATTAAGCAAAGCCACAAGAAGAATTTGTTCATTGTTAACGTGGCCGGCGATAAGGCTGTGGAGGCTCATGAGGGGATTTTTGATATTGTGTCTGGCGAGAACTCCGTCGCCACAGGCACTCTCATCAAGTTGTGCCAGGGTGCGCAGTTGCGCGATGCAATAGCTTGGCTTAACGAGAATTACACCCTCACCGGCATTACCGAGCAGCTACCCAGCATGAACGAAATATTTATCGAGACAGTTAGAACTAATGCTTAATGCACAATGATAACTGAAAACTCTCAACCGATAACAGACAACTGACACATGAATAAATTAAAACTGATAATTCAGCATGAGTACATGACAATCGTGGGCAAGAAGTCGTTCATTGTCATGACGTTGCTCATCCCATTCTTGATAATATTGATAGGGTGCGTGCCTGTGTTGTTGGCCTATGTCAACGACAGCGCCGACACCAGCGTGACGCGCATCGCCGTCATTGATGAGACGGGGAAATATGGTGGCGCGATGAAGAATAACGACAACTATCGCTTTGTGCCGCTCTTGGGGCAAAAAGTTGATAATCCACACGATTTCTACATTGCTGCCGGCGAGAGTATCGATGCCGTAATGGTTATTCCAGCCGATGTGGATGAAAGCCAGCTAGTGAGCGTCTTTAGCGAGAAAACTCTCGACCACAGCACGGTGAACTACCTTGCGCATTGCCTCGACGACACCTTGCGCAATGCCAAGATAGCGGCCATGGGCGACCCCGAGTTGCTATCCAAGATGGAGCAGGCTCAGGTCGAGACTCAAGTAAAGAGCATCAAGTGGGACGAGCATGGCGATGAGCAAGAGCAGAGTGCCGAGTTTGCGTCAATCATTGGCATGGTGCTGGCTTTTGTGACCTACATGTTTGTGCTCTCCTATGGTGCCATGATAATGAACAGCGTGGTTGAGGAGAAAACCAACCGCATTGTAGAAGTAATAGTAAGCAGTTGCAAACCAATGGAACTGATGATGGGAAAAATCATTGGCGTTGGGCTCGTGGGACTCACGCAGTTTGCCATTTGGGTGGTGTTGTTGAGCATTGGCTCGGTGCTGCTTGGGCTTGTTGGCGGTTCATCGATGGCTGCCGACACCAGTGCCATGACAGCCGGCATGAATCTGCCTGGCGACTCGGGCATGAACGCCGGCATGGCTGTTGAGATTTCTAAGGCTCTCGCCGGCATCAATTGGCTGTCGCTGCTTGGCAACTTTGTGCTCTACTTCATTGGCGGTTATCTGCTTTACGCGTCGCTCTTCGCCGGTTTTGGCTCGGCTGTCGACCAGGCGAGCGACAGTTCGCAATTCACCACTCCAATCATTCTCATCATGGTGGTGGCTCTCTATGCCGGCATCGCTTGCATTGAGAATCCCAGTGGTCCCATGGCTGTGTGGTGTTCTATCATACCGTTCACCTCTCCCATTGTGATGATGGTGCGCCTGCCATTTGATGTGCCCTGGTGGCAGTTGTTGCTGAGCATTGGGCTGCTCTATGCCACTGCAGTGCTATGCATCTGGATTTCGGCGCGAATCTACCGCACCGGCATCCTCCTCTATGGCAAGAAGCGCTCCTTTAAGGAGGTTATCAAGTGGGTAAAATAAAGTGAGATTATCGACAATAACAAATCTACTGAATATAATGAAAAAATCTTTATTACTGATTGTGGTGCTATGTGTTGTGGCCACCGGTATTGCGCAGGCGCAACGCGGCCGACACGGCAAGGGGTGGCGCTCGCACGTGAAAACTGCCGCGCCAGCGCCCGTAAAGGCTCCTGAATTCCTGAAACCGGGCGACAAGATTGCTATTCTCTCGCCTTCGAGTGTACCAACCGACCTCTCCATCATCGACAAGGGAGCCGAGGTGTTGCGCGGGTGGGGGTTCAATGTGGTTGAAGGACAATATGCCCGCACCAACTATCACACTTATGCCGGAACACCCGAGCAGCGCGTAGAGGACATAATGTGGGCTCTGCGCGACCCGTCAATCAAAGCCATTGTGTGTTCGCGCGGTGGCTATGGCTCGGCCAACTGCCTTAACCTGTTGCCTTTAGACAGCTTGAAAAAATATCCCAAGTGGATAGTGGGCTACAGCGACATCACCGGCTACTTGAGCGCGCAGGTGCGCGCCGGCAACATGGGGATTCATGGCAACATGTGTGGCTACTTGGCCAAGACGGGCGGCACCGACCAGGTGAGCCTGTGGTTGCGCGACATGCTCATGGGCAAAATGCCACGCTATGAGGTGCCAGGCAACAGCCTTAACCATCCCGGCAAGGCGAGCGGCATCCTGATTGGTGGTAACATGTGTGTCTATGGTGACATTGCCGACACTCCCTACGACTTCCTCGACCGCTCATTTATCGACGGGCGCGACATCATCCTCTTCATTGAGGAAGTGGAGGAACCTTACTCGCGCATCGACCGCATGTTCCAACACCTGATTTTGCGTGGAGCGATGAACAAAATCAAGGCGCTGGTTGTGGGTCGGTTCGACGGTTGCAAGCCTTCGCGTGGCTATAACTCGGTCTACGAGTTCATTGATGAATATGTGAAACCCTACAACATCCCCATTTGCTACGACTTCCCCACCGGGCACGACGAGAGCTGGAACTATCCGCTCATCGAGGGGTGCCCTGTCACTCTCAACGTTGCTCGCGAGACTGTGACGATGGAGTTTAACTTGCCAAAATAATTAAGAAATTAAGAGTTATGGAATTTTTGCAGAATTATCACTTGCTTGGACTCCTCATCGGGCTTTGCACATTCTTGATAATAGGTGTTTTCCATCCTATCGTCATCAAGGCTGAATATCACTTTGGCACGCGCTGCTGGTGGTGGTTTCTGGCGTTGGGGCTCGTCATGGTGGGGTTCTCGCTCATTGTCGACAATGTGCTTGTGGCCGCGCTGCTAGGAGTGACAGGTTTTTCAAGTTTTTGGAGCATACTGGAAATTTTTCATCAGCAGGAACGTGTGCACAAGGGTTGGTTCCCACGCAATCCCAAGCGCACCTACTACTGGGATGAATAATAACCTGATGAACCACATAAAAGTAAAGAGTGGAAAAGGCTTAAGTCCTTGTCCACTCTTTTTTTAGAAGCAATCCAGTAATCAATGTCCCACGCTTGGGCGAAGACCTCCGGTGCCGTAGTTGGTGCCGGGATTGATGCGGTTGCTGTTATAGCGAATGCCGGCATCATCGAGGTCGCGCTGAGTGACGCGCTGGAACACCACGTCGCCGGGCTCGTTGCGGTCGACCACCATCGCCACAAAGGGGCGAATGTTGTAGCTGGTGTTGTGACCTTCATAGATGATGTAGGAGAAATAAAGCCTGTCGCCCACACGGTTGAGCATCACGGGTTCGAGCTGAGTTTGGCGGTTGGTCTCGGGAAGAATGAGAGCAACCACAAACTGCCGGCTGAAGTTCACCTGAGTGGGGTTGCCATTGGTGCCCATAACGGCAGCATCGCCAAACACGCGACGAAAGTCTTCCTGGTTGTGAATGACCAGCTTGTGAGTGCCGTTGGCGAAATCGTTGCGCACGTAGTAATTGTTTAGCGGACTATAATTTGCTGTAACGCCTCCCAGATTCACCGCACACGACGATAGCATTGCCATCAAGGCTATGGTCACGATTGAGAGGAAAAATGTTTTTTTCATAATAAGAGCTATTTATTGGTTAACTTGTCATAGTAAAAGTTGAGCACATCGGTGGCTGCGACAAACGAAGATTGCTGGTTGTGCAACACCATGTCTTGCTTGAGCTCGAGCAGGCGCTCCACCTCGGGGTCGGTGTAGAAGCGCGACTTGAGTTGCTCGTTGATGGTCTCAAACATCCAGTATTTTTCCTGCTGGCTGCGCTTGCGCAGGAAGTAGCCGTTGTTGTCAACGTGCTCGAAGTAGCGGTCGATCATGTTCCACACCTTGTCGATGTTGAGCTCATAGTAGCCGCTGTAGGTAATTACCTCGGGAGTCCACTTGCTGGGTGGCAATGGGAACAGATGCAGAGCGTTGCGGAACTGAGCAGCGGCAAGCTCGGCGCGCTCCACATTGTCGCCGTCGGCTTTGTTGATAACGATGCCGTCGGCCATCTCCATGATGCCGCGCTTGATGCCCTGGAGCTCATCGCCGGTGCCTGCAAGCTGGATGAGCAGGAAGAAATCAACCATCGAGTGTACTGCGGTCTCGCTTTGTCCCACTCCCACAGTCTCAACAAAAATGTTGTTGTAACCGGCTGCCTCACATAGCACTATCGTCTCGCGAGTCTTGCGGGCAACGCCGCCGAGCGAACCGGCCGAGGGAGAAGGGCGAATGAAGGCGCGTGGATGAACCGAAAGCTTCTCCATGCGGGTCTTGTCGCCCAAAATGGAGCCGTTGCTGCGTTCGCTGCTGGGGTCGATAGCGAGCACGGCGAGCTTGGCATTCTCATCGCGAAGCACATGTTGTCCAAACACGTCGATCGACGTGCTCTTGCCTGCTCCAGGCACACCGGTGATGCCAATGCGTCGCGACTTGCCGGTGTGGGGTAAGCATTTTTCAATCACCTCTTGGGCAATAGCTTGATGATCGTGGTTGAGGCTTTCAACTAGTGTGACAGCTTGTCCCAGCACCGTGGTGTTGCCCTTGAGAATTCCCTCCACATAGTCGCTCACCGTGAGCTTGGGACGGTGGCGCCGCTTGAGGTAGGGATTGACAATGGGCATCTGCTCAATGCCCGCATTCACTTGCAGGCCGGTGTATTGCTCATCGTTCTCGGGGTGGTCGATGTTGGGTGTTTCCACATTGTGGTGCTGTCTTATTTCTTCTAGTTCTTTAGGTGTGAAAAAACGTTCATCACCCTCATTGACAGTGTGCTGCGATATTTTAGTGCTTGCCATAAAATATTTAGGTTTATATATCTTTTTAAAACTATGAACTAAAAAAGGCGAACTCTCCTCATCTTAATGTCCCACTACCCGCACTGTGACGCGTGGGCTGGCAGGGTCGTTGCTGATGATGGTGAACTCGCTGTTGAGGAGGCCATCTTTCACAAGAGTTGGGTCGACCTTAACAGTTATTGTGGCCTCATGGCCAGGCTTGAGTAGAGTGTGGTTGATGCTGCATCTCAGCGCCTTGTCGAGCGACATCACGCGGTGAATCACCAGGTCGCTCTTGCCGGTGTTCTTAACCTGTAGGGAGGTGGTGACCGGTGTGTTGCCTGCAAGGTTGTTGAGTACAATCTTGGTGTCGGCAATTGTGCATGTTGGCGCTTGGGCTAATTGCTGGTCGGTAAGCTGAGAGAAGTCCTCCACCACATTGGCGACAAGGTTGATAACTGCCGTTTTTTCCTCGCTCTCGGGGGAATGAAGTGGGCGAGTGATGAGTGAGATGTTATCGTCGTTGATGCCCCACACAGGGGTGCTCATGCTGTTGAAAAACAGTGAAATGGTGCTGATTCCACCCGGCGCGATAGTATCGGGCTTGGCAACCACGTTGATGTGGCTGGTGTTGTTGTCGCAGGTGAGGAGCAGCGTGTCGGCGGTCGCATTGTAGGCTGTGATGATATTGTTGCGAATTTTACCTTTTGTGACCTCTCCGGCAGCAATGATGGTGCGTGTTACCATCAGGTGGGCGGCTTCCTCGGGAAAATAGCGGCTCACGCTGGCAGGCGAACCAATAGTCACGCCCTTGATTATGAGGCGCTGGCGTCCCTCGCCCATCGAATTGGTGTAGACCCAGATGGTCTTCTCAAAGGGGCCCGGGCGCCCGGTGGGGGAGTAGGTGACATCAACTGTGCCACTTTTTCCGGGCTCGATGGCACTGGTGGTGTATTGCGCAACAGTGCAACCACACGTGGGCTTGACTTGAGTGATGACTAGCGGCTGGTCGCCGGTGTTGGTGACAATAAAGGTGCATCGCTGCTCGCCATCGTTCTCGTGGGCTGTGCCGTAGTCGTGAACCATCTCGTTCCACGACGCAATGGCTTGAGCCTGAGCCTCGGTGGGCACAAGCCAAGCTGTGAGCAGCATTGCCAATGTAGCTATGTGCACCGCACCAAGCCTCATTCCTTGCTTTTAGGGATGATTGTGCCGGTGATGATGAGGGTGCTGTACTTGTCGGGGGCGTTGGTCCTCACTTTCACTGTTTTGCGGAAGGTGCCGCGGCGGCCTATTGGGCTGAATGTTACCTCAACCTTACCTTTCTTGCCGGGCTTGATGGGCTTGGCGGTATAGGTGGGACGGGTGCAACCGCATGAGGCAACGGCGTCGACAATCACCAGTGGGCGGTCGCCGGTGTTGACCACTTCAAAAGTGTGTTTTACCGGGCCTTTCGCCTCCTTGATAGTGCCGAAGTCGTGGGTTGTGGTCTTAAATGTGGGCTTGGGCTGTGCCCATGCGAGTGCTTGGCAAACAATCACTCCAATGAGAAGCATGAAAAAACGTTTCATAGTCATTTTCACTTTTGTATTTATTTTTATGTGACAAAAGTAATAATAAAACGTTTAAAATCGCAATTATTATATTTTTTTAAATCTTGATGGGTTGTTGAAGTTTTGCTATGGACTATATTAACAAAAAACATGTTAAACAATCCTTTAAACTTTGAGAGTTCGGTTCTATTTTATTATCTTTGCAACTAAATAAGAAAACCTTAGAGTATATGCGAGTATATATCCTGCTGATAATTAGTGTTTTGTTCTCATTGGTGTGTCATGCTGTCAACGATGACGAGCAGGAGGTTACACTTGTGGGCGACAAAAACTATGGCGGTAGTGCGCATCTTGTTTATGACGGCATTGATGTGTCTAATTATCAAAAGGATATCAACTGGCGAACAACAGCTAGCGACAAAAACATAAAGTTTGTCTACATCAAGGCTACCGAGGGAGCTACCCACAAGCAGCATCGCTATCGCCACAACATTGAGAACGCCCGCCGTCATGGCATTAAAGTGGGAAGTTACCACTTCATGACTACCACAGCCTCGGTCGAGAGCCAGTTCCAAAACTTCATCAGCATGGCTCGGCCCGAGGAGCAAGACTTGGTGCCGCTTCTCGACGTGGAGAAGCGCAATGGGTGGACTATCAAGCAGTTGCAGGATAGTGTCATGAAGTTTGCCAACATGCTTGAGGAATATTATGGTTGCAAACCCATGATTTATGCCAGCAGTAGCTATTTCAATAACTACCTGGGAGCACAGTTTGCCCACTATCCGCTATTCATCGCCCGCTATGCCAAGAGCGAGCCAAACCTTTATTACGGAGCCAAGTGGATACTGTGGCAGTTCAGCGACCGTGGACGCATTGACGGTATTGATGCGCTTGTCGACTTGAGCCGCTTCAATCGTGGCTATGGCGTGAAGGATATAACCTATCGCCGTGGGGGTGTGCGCAATCGCGTGCGTCGCAATAATGGTGATGTGCCACGTCCCAAGGTGCGTCATCAGGAGAAACCCGAGGTGCCCATGAGCCCAAAGCAACGGCGTGAGTTGGAGAATAACCGCTATTATGGTTCGGGAGAAAAAACCGAAGCTCAGAAACGTGGCGAAGAGGCCGAAAAGAAACGTCTCAAGGAGGAAGAAAAGCGCCGCAAGGAGGAAGCTAAGCGCGCCGAGCAGCAGCGCAAGGCCGACGAAAAGAAGCGCAAGGAAATAGAAAAGCGGCAGCGTGAGCTCGAAAAAAAGCATAAAGAGGAAGAGAAAAAGCGACAAGCTGAAGAGAAGAAGCGCCAGGAACAACTTCACAAGCAGCAGCAGGATGACCAGCAGCGGCGGGCACGCGAGCAGGCGCAAAATCGCATGAAGGCGCAAAAGAGTCAGGCCGAACAGCTGGAGCAACAAAAGCAACAACAGCTTGAACAACAGCGTCGTGCCGAACTTGAGCAGGCTAAGAGCGACAGGCTGAAGCAGCAACAGCAAGAGGAGCAAGAGCGCCAGCGACAAGCGGCCAAGCGCTACCGCAACACTGTGAAGCCGGTCAAGGCCAACCAAGCCAATCAGTCGAGTGCCGACAACGACGAGATTCACTATAACAGCAAGCGCAAGAAGTGAACAAATTGACCCCGTTAATTCCTGGTTTCTAAAGTTGTCAATCCATTAAAAGATGTTAATTTTTTGCCACTTCGTGCAGTATTAAGCATGAAGCGGTGTTTTATTGGCAAAAAGACAACAATCCATAGCTTTTCTATTAAGTTACGACATTATATAATTTTGATTTATTTCACGAAAACAGTTAAGTACCAAACTGGACGAATTTTGAACTTATTGATTTGATTTAGAATAACTTCATTTACTCTTTTTATTTGCAATAGTTTTGAGGCCGAGTTGAATTTGTGGTAAATTCCTCGGTCTCCGCTTTTTTGTCTTGATTGCAATTACATTGAAAATGGAATTTTCGGACATTTTGATGCAGTAGTTTTGTGCTGTTGGTGTTTATAGTTCGAGACACTTGAGTTAAAACGATGTTTTAGGGTATTCGGCTTTAGCCATTTTGAATAAGAGTGGGTGGTCAAGAACGCTTTTTTTTGTGTCATAATTTGCGTTTTAGAATAAAACTGCTTACTTTTGCGATATAATTGTAATAGAAAATACACCTTATATATTTATTTTTTTTAAAATAGTACTATTATGAAGAAATTTTTGAGTCTTTTCATGAGCGCAGTGCTGCTCATTTCGTTTAGTGGTTGTGGTTCAATGAGCAAGACCTTGCAGGGTGGCCTCATTGGTGGTGGAGCCGGTGGAGCACTGGGCGCTGGTATTGGCGCTTTGATTGGCAAGGGCAAGGGCGCTGCTATTGGTGGTGCCGTTGGTGCCGTTGCAGGTGGTATTGCCGGAACTCTCATTGGCAAGCACATGCAGAAGAAGGCCGACGAGCTCGCCGCTATCGAGGGTGCTTCGGTTACTACCGTTACCGATGCTAATGGCTTCACTGGAATCCAGGTTACATTCGACGAGGGTATCCTCTTCGACACTGGCAAGTATGCTCTCAAAACCCCTGCAAAGAACGCCTTGACTCGCTTTGCTACATCACTCATCAACGATCCTAACACCAACGTTCAAATCTACGGCCACACCGACAACACCGGTAGCCGCGCCGTTAACGAGACTCTCTCGCTCAACCGCGCTAACGCCGTTAAGAATTACTTGCAGAACAGTGGTGTTGCAGGCAACCGCATGGACACCAAGGGTTTGGCTTATGACTATCCCATCGCCGACAACAGCACTGCCGCCGGCCGCGCTCAAAACCGTCGCGTTGAGGTTTACATCACTGCCGACGACACTATGATTCAGCAAGCCGAGGCTGGTACTCTCCAATAATGTGAGTGTGACCATTCCTTCAGTTTGAGAAACTACACGGCCGGCAACCCTATAATGGTAGCCGGCTGTGTTTTTCTTCATATATTCCGTGTAAGCTTAAACAAACTATGAAAATCAAGCACTTAATATTAGCATTAGCTCTAATGCTGTCGACTGGGGCAGTGGCGCAAGACTTCACTAGCCTCGACACGCTCAAGTTCTATGACGCGTTGCGCTTTCGTCTCATCAACAAGGGTTTTGACAACTCCTTCACGCCATTCACTCGCATCCC
>DGWL01000088.1 GCA_002396125.1 Porphyromonadaceae bacterium UBA4259 | reverse complement strand
AGCCAGCGCATCAATCTGGCCACATCACTAGGCAGCACACTGGTAGGCTCTATCTACATTCTCGATGAACCAAGTATAGGACTTCATCCACGCGACAATGACCGCCTGATTCATGTGCTGAGAATGCTGCAACAACTTGGTAACACCGTGGTGGTGGTGGAGCATGACGAAGAGATTATGCGCGCGGCCGATTACATCATCGACATGGGCCCCGATGCGGGTCGCCTGGGAGGCAAAGTGGTGTATCAAGGCACAATTGAGAATCTCAAGGGCATTGACGACAGTTACACATTAAAATACCTCACAGGCGAGATGAAGATTGCCTTGCCGGCACACCGCCGCCACTGGAACAGCTACATTGAGGTGAAAGGCGCCGCCCAAAACAATCTCAAGAGCATTGACGTGCGCTTTCCATTGGGCGTGATGACGGTTGTGACAGGAGTTAGCGGCTCGGGTAAGTCAACACTGGTCAACGACATCCTTTACCGGGCACTGGCACGTCAGCTGGGAGAAACAGCCGACACTCCCGGCACCTACTCCTCGCTGGCTGGTGACATCGACTTGGTCAAGGCTGTGGAATTTGTTGATCAGGATCCCATTGGCAAGTCGTCGCGCAGCAATCCGGCTATCTACCTCAAGGCCTTTGACGAAATACGTCACCTCTTTGCCGGGCAGCAACTTTCCAAGCAAATGGGCTATAACGCGGGATTCTTCTCGTTCAACTCTCCAGGCGGTCGCTGCGAGGAGTGCAAGGGTGACGGTAAGATTTCAATTGAAATGCAGTTCATGGCCAATATAACGCTCACCTGCGACACCTGCCACGGTCGCCGCTTCAGCAACAACGCGCTCGAAGTGATGTATCGCGGCAAGAGTATCTATGACGTGCTTGAAATGACAGTGAATCAGGCGATAGAATTTTTCTCGGAGGCCAACACCTTCAACGAGAAGAAAATTGTGGCTCGCCTCAAGCCGTTGCAGGATGTGGGACTTGGATATATCAAGCTTGGCCAGTCGTCGTCGACCCTCTCGGGTGGAGAGAACCAGCGCGTTAAGCTGGCCAGCTTCTTGAGCGGCGAAAAGAAATCGCACACCTTATTTATATTTGACGAGCCTACCACCGGTCTGCATTTCCATGACATTAACACATTAATGAAGTCGTTCAACCAACTCATCGACCGCGGTCACACTATCATCATCATTGAGCACAACCTCGATGTAATAAAATGTGCCGATCACATCATCGACCTGGGGCCCGAGGGAGGAAACGGCGGCGGAACCGTAGTAACCACAGGCACACCCGAGCAGGTGGCAAAGCACCCCACCAGCCACACAGCAAAGTGGCTTAGGGACAAGATGTGAGATGACGGATGGAAAAGACAAGACTGAGAGAGGAAATAAGGTATTTAAGAGATTAAGCGTGAAGGATTTTGTAAATCAGCTCACACAGCAATGCGTTGGCATCTTGTCGTGACTTGATGCCCTTGCTGCGAGTGTCGCACTCGCGAATGAAAGTGATAATATTGACACAAGACGGTGTGCTGTAGTAGCGTGCGGCCTCGGCAAACTTCTTTACTCTCCATGCCGACTTCGTTCCCACAGCGGCCATGAGCCCCTCTTGCGAGCGGTCTTTGGAAGCACGATAAAGTAGCAGCTTGGCAAAAAAAGAGAAAAGCATACTCACCGTCATCACCGTGGGATTGGCTTTGGGATTCTTCTCATAGTAATTGATAATCTCCAGGGCCTTCTTGGCATTGCGACACGAGAGAGCCTCCTCAAGCTCAAAATTGTTGTAATCCTTGCTGATGCCAATGTTACGCTCGATGAGCTCGGGAGTTATGCGGTTGTCGTCGGCAACCAGTATCTTGAGCTTGTCAATCTCGGAGTAAAGCCGCGAGATATCATTGCCCACATTGGAGGCAATCATCGAGAGCGACTTGTCATCGATAGAGCAACCCAGCGACTTGATGTATTCCAGAGCTGCAAGTTCCACGGGGCGTCCCTCTCGCAACTTGTCGCTACGGAAAATGACACCCACCTTGTTCTTCTTTACAGTGTCGACAAAGTCCTTGCCCGCAATCGCCCCACCCTTGTTGCACACAACCAAGATGGTACTCGCCAGTGGCTGAGCTGCGTAATGCTTGAGTTGATTGATTTCGTTGGCATTGCCTTTGTTATTCATCTTGCCCACGTTTTGCGCTTCTCTAATCACCACCACTTGATATTGCGCCATGGCCGGATACTGCTTGCACATGCTCACCACAGTGCGCATGTCGGCGATGTCAACACCATAGATGATGTTGAGGTTAAAATCGCGCTCATCGGGCGTCAAGGCATTCTCAATAATAGCCTCCTCGATGCGGTCAATGTAATAAGCCTCATCACCATGCAGTATATAGATGGGGCTAAACCTCCTGGCCTTGATGTCGCTCATGAGACCGACAAAAGTGGTATCTTCTTTTTTTGCAGCCATATTAACGTGTTTTTGCGTTGCGCCACCCTAGTGTTTCGAAATTTTTTTGTAAATTTACACATTATTTCTCAAACCAGCAAACATAAAATCAATGCAGCAACTGAATTTGCCTGATTATCAGTTTAATATAAAAAAAGAAGGAGAATCGCTCCTCATCTTTGACGCGCTCAGGAGGCGCTGGGTGACTCTTACACCCGAAGAATGGGTGCGACAACACTTTGTGCGTTTCCTCATTGAGGAGAGACATTTCCCTGCCGCATTGATGAACAATGAGATTTCTCTAGTGCAAAACGGCATAAAACGCCGTTGCGACAGCCTTGTTGCCGACCACAACGGCAATCCGCTGGTGATTGTGGAATATAAGGCACCCACCATTGCCATCACACAAAAGACATTTGACCAGATAGTTCGTTATAACATGGTGCTTCGCGCCAAGTATCTCATAGTTTCAAACGGTATTAAGCACTACTGCTGCAAGGTAGACTATGAGAGAAACAGTTATGACTTCATGCAAGACATACCATGCTATAACCAGTTAATTCAGATATAAAAACTCACATACTGAAAAAGTGGAAGATTATCTTGACAAACTCAACCCTCAGCAACGCGAGGCAGTGCAATATTGCGACGGTCCACAACTGGTGATTGCCGGTGCAGGATCGGGGAAGACACGTGTACTGACCTATAAAATAGTTCACCTGCTACACTTGGGCTACAAGCCCTGGAACATAATGGCGCTCACCTTCACCAACAAAGCCGCCGGCGAGATGCGCGACCGCATTACTCCGCTAGTGGGTGAACAAAATTCGCAGCAACTGTGGATGGGAACATTCCACTCAATTTTTTCTCGTCTTCTTCGCATCAATGCCGAGCGTCTGGGCTTCAAGCACGATTTCACAATCTACGACGCAAGCGACTCTAAATCACTCATCAAGCTTATTATCAAGGACTTGCAACTCGACGACAAGGTGTACAAACCTGCCACCTTACAATCGCGCATCTCCACGATGAAAAATGCCCTCATGACCCCTGAAGCCTACGAGAGGCACAAGGGCCTGCGCGACGAGGATGAGCGCCACAAGCGCCCCTTGATGGCTGAGATTTACAAGACCTATTGCCACCGGTGCAAGATAGCCGGCGCGATGGACTTCGACGATCTGCTTGTGTATACCAACATCCTGCTGCGCGACAATCCCGACGTGCTGAAGAAATATCAAGAGCATTTTGAATACATTCTTGTGGACGAGTATCAAGACACCAATTTTGCCCAACACATGATTATCACCATGCTTGCCAAGAAGCACAATCATGTGTGCGTCGTGGGCGATGACGCACAGAGTATCTACTCCTTCAGAGGTGCCAATATATCAAACATTCTCAACCTCAAGAAGTCATTTCCACAACTGCAAACTTTCAAGCTCGAGCGCAATTACCGCTCAACCAAAAACATAATTGGAGCCGCCAACACGCTCATCGACAAGAACAAGCAGCAAATCAAGAAAAACATCTACAGCGAGAATCCTGAAGGCTCAAAAATCAACGTTGTGGCATGCTTTAACGACTACGAGGAAGCCTATGTAGTAGCCAGTACCATTTCGTCGCTCAAGGCACGCGAGGGTTGCAGCTATGAGGACTTTGCCGTGCTCTATCGCACCAATGCTCAGTCGCGTGTGCTTGAAGAGGCGCTGGGCAGTGGAGGCCTTAAGAACAAGCACGGCGAGAAACGACGTCCCATTCCTTACCGCATCTATGGCGGCCTGTCGTTCTACCAACGCAAGGAGATAAAAGACGCTCTCGCCTACTTCCGTCTCACCATCAATCCCAACGATGATGAAGCCTTGCGGCGCGTCATCAACTACCCTCGCCGCGGCATTGGCGACTCGTCGCTAGCCAAGGTGCAACACTGCGCAATTGAAGATGAGGTGAGCTTGTGGCAGGTGCTGTCAAGTCCCACCGAGCATCGCCTCGATGTCAACAATGGCACATTGCGCAAGTTACAGTCGTTTGTAGATCTTATCAACAAGTTTGCCGCACAAGACCAAGCCGGCAATAATGCCTATGAACTCGGCCGATCAATCATTGAAGACAGTGGCATTATGGCAGAACTGATGAAAGACAAAACAGTTGAGAACATCAGCAAGCAAGAAAACATTGACGAGTTACTTGCCGCCATTCACGACTTTGTTGACGGGCAAGAAGAGCAAGGAAGCAGCGAGATAAAGATGACCGATTTTCTCGCTCAAGCGTCGCTTGCCACCGACCAAGACACCGACAACAGCACAGGCGACTGCGTCACTCTGATGACCGTTCACGCCGCAAAAGGCCTTGAATACCGTAACGTGATAATAGTGGGAGTTGAAGAAGACCTCTTCCCTTCGGCAATGAGCCAAGACAGCGCAGCCGCCATTGAAGAGGAGCGCCGCCTGCTCTATGTGGCTATCACACGCGCCGAGAAAAATTGTGTCATTACCTATGCCAACTCACGCTTTCGCAACGGTAACACAGTGAGTTGCAATCCCAGTCGTTTCTTGCTCGACATCGACCCGCAATATCTCCAACTTGGCTCAACCAACAGCACAAAATCCAGGTATCGAGATGATGAAGAATCACCGGGCAATTATTCTTATAGAAAGCAAGCCGAGAACAGGCGAAGTTCAATATTTGGCGGAGGGTTGACATCACAACCAAGACCCGAACTATCGGCAATCCGCCACAACACGTCCACCACTCTGCCTTCATTTAGCGCCCCAAGTGCACCAAAACCACAAAGTGGCAACTTCACCATTCACACTATCAATGAGATTAGCGAGGGCACAATGATTAAGCACAGCAAGTTTGGAATTGGAACAATTATCAATATCGACACCAGTGGCAGTGACCCCAAAATCATTGTAAACTTTGAGGTTATGGGACAGAGGACACTGCTTTTGAAATTCGCAAAATTTGAAATCTGCTAAAAGCTCATTTTTTAACTATGAATACACCTTATTATATCGTTTATGAGGAAAAATTGCGGCACAACATTGAGTTAATCAATAATGTAAGTCGCGAGAGTGGAGCCAAAATTATAATGGCATTCAAGGCAAATGCCCTGTGGCGAACCTTCCCCATTTTCAGGGATTATGGTGTTTGTTCTACAGCAAGTTCGGTAAACGAGATGCTGCTCGCCAATGATGAACTGCATTGCAAAGCCCACACCTATTGTCCGGCTTACACACCCGAGACCATTAAGCAATTTATTGCCGGGAGCAGCCACATCACGTTTAACTCGGTCACCCAGTTTGAACGCTTCAAGCCAATGATTGACAAGCACAATGCCGAATTTCCCGAAGAGCGCATCAGCTGCGGCTTGCGCATCAATCCCATGTGCTCGGTGATTGAGACCGACATCTACAATCCGTGCTGTCCTGGCTCGCGGTTTGGCATGCTGGCCGAGTCGTTGACCGAGTTGCCCAATGGAATTGAGGGCTTTCACTTTCATGCTTTGTGCGAGTCAACATCCTACGACCTTGCCAAGGTGCTAAATGCTATGGAAGAGCAGTTTGGGCAATGGCTTCCACAGCTCAAGTGGATAAACATGGGCGGTGGTCACTTGATGACCCGCAAGGGCTATGACGTGAATCATCTCATCCACCTTCTTCAAGACTTTAAGCGACGTCATCCCAACCTGGAGGTAATTCTTGAGCCGGGAAGTGCATGGTGCTGGCGTACAGGTGACCTTGAGGCAACAGTAGTGGATGTTGTTGAGAACTGCGGCATCAAGACTGCAATAGTTGATGTGTCATTCGCCTGTCACATGCCCGACTGCCTGGAGATGCCCTACAAGCCAATAATCAGTCAAGCCCTTACCGATGTTGACCCCGACAAGCCCACCTATCGCATTGGAGGTAACTCATGCTTGAGCGGTGACTATGTGGGCGACTGGAGTTTTGAGCACCCCCTCAAGGCAGGCGACCGCCTCACTTTTGAGGACATGAACCATTACACGACAGTCAAGACCAACATGTTTAATGGAATCAGCCACCCGTCGATAGTGCTTGAGCACAGTGATGGCTCTCGTGAGGTGCTTCGTGAGTTCACCTACGAGGACTATAAATCCCGTATGAGTTGAAAAACGGCTAAACGCCAAACATTAATCGCGACTGCGGCTAAGGAAAATCATCGCATAATAAACGAGAGTTGCAAGTGAGCTGAGGGCAGCAACCACATAGGTGTAGGCAGCGGCACGCAAAGCCTCACGCGCATGTTGTGTCTTCTCACCTTGTGTTATACCCGACGACTCCAGCCAAGCAACTGCACGGCGGCTGGCATCAATCTCTACCGGTAATGTGACGAAACTGAACAATGTAGTCATGGCAAAAAGAGCTACTCCTACACCAAGCACTATGGGGAAAGTCTCAACAAGTAATATACCGGCAAGAAGAATCCAGGTAACCCAGTTGGAAGCAAAACTCACCACGGGTACCAGGGCTGAACGCAACTTGAGTGGCGCATAACCCTTGGCATGCTGCAATGCGTGCCCACATTCATGGGCAGCCACTGCCGCCGAGGCCACGCTGTTGACCGAGAACACCACGTCGCTCAAGTTAACGGTAGCGTTGGCGGGGTTGTAATGGTCGGTGAGTTGGCCATTCACACTAGTGACATTCACATTATTGATTCCATTATCGTGAAGCATCTTGGCTGCTACATCACGTCCTGTGAGAGGAATGTCGAGCGGTTCCCTAGAATACTTCTCAAACTTGCTCTTGAGCGATGATTGCACCAGATAGCTGGCAATGGTGATGCCTATAAATATGATATATACAAAACTCATGATACCTAAGCTGTTATGTGCGCCATGGCACGACTGTTAAAAAAAATAAAATCTTGATTTTTTTCAAAAAAAAGTCACGATTTATGTTGCATATTAAAATTTTGATGTAAATTTACGGCGAATTTCTGAGATGAAGAAATTATTCAATGAAATTCTCACATTTATTTATTGTTTTATTTACTAACTTAATTTTTATTGTAACGTTATGAAAAAGTTATTTTTATTGTGTGTAGCTGCTGCTACTATGACTCTCGTTTCTTGCAACGGTAACACTGAGAACGCATCTACAAGCGCTGTTAGCACCGACTCTCTCACTGAGCAGGTTGACACCAACGCTGTTGCTCCCGGTGTAGGCGAGGCTGTTGAGGCTGCCAACCAGGAAGTTCAAGATGCCGCTGCCGAGGCTGGCGAGGCTGTTGACGCCGCTGCCGACAAGGCTGCCGATAAGGCTGCTGAGGCCAAGGACGCTACCAAGGATGCTGCCGCTAATGCAAAAGACGCTGCTAAGGATGTTGCCAACAAGGCTGCTGATGCCGCTAAGGATGCTGCCAACAAGGCCATCGACGCTGGTAAGGACGCCGCCAACAAGGCTATCCAAGACGCTGCCAACAAGGCTGCCGACGCTCTGAAGAAATAAGATTGTTTCTCCATAAGTTTTTAGAGAGGGAGACGCTCATCGCGCAAGTGAGGTGTTTCCCTCTTTGTTTTAATTAATTGTGACATGACAAAGCAGGATATTATCAAGTCGATCACCACCGCGTTCAACATCCCGCAGTTGAACAGTATGCAGCAGCAGGTTCTTGCCACCGTCGAGAGCGGTGAATCAAGCATAGTGCTATATTCGCCAACTGGTTCGGGCAAGACCATTGCCTTCGCCATTCCATTGCTTATGAACGTGCAGGAAAGCCTGAGGCGGCTGCAAGCTATTGTCATTGCCCCCTCGCGCGAGTTGGTGATTCAAATTAATGATGTACTCAAGAAAATTGCCCCACAGGTTAAAACATGTTGTTGCTATGGTGGCCACAAGAGCCGAGATGAGATATTATCGCTCCAGGCGTGCCCGTCAATAGTGCTCGCCACACCGGGGCGCTTGGTCGACCACATGAATCGCGGGAACCTCGACGTCACTGCCGTGAGACTGCTTGTCATCGACGAGTTTGACAAAACGCTCGAACTAGGCTTCACGGGCGAGATGAGCAAAGTGCTGAGCCACATCCCCATCTCGGCCCGAAAAATATTGACATCGGCAACAGTGCTTAATGAGATTCCCGGATTTGTGAAACTCAGGCACCATGTGGAAATCAACAATCTGGATAACGAGGCGCAAACAGTAACTCCCCGTCTCAAGTTATGGAATGTGGTAACTCGCGGTTCAAGCAAAATTGAAACTTTACTCAAGTTGTTATATAATATTCCCGATGAGAAAACAATTATCTTCTCATGCTCGCGCGAAACATCTCAAGATGTATACAACCACCTGAGCAGGCACGGAATGGCGTGCTCGCTCTATCATGGCTCACTCGAGCAGATGGAGCGCGAGAAAGCTGTTGCTATGCTTGGCAACGGAACATCAATCATAATTTCGGCAACCGATCTTGCCTCGCGCGGGCTTGATATAAGCCAGGTTAAGCACATCATCCACTACGACCTGCCGCCCTCGCAAGAGATTTTCACTCACCGCAATGGCCGCACGGCCAGGACCGGCAACACAGGCAACGCCTATCTCATTACCTCAGGCAATGAGCCGCTACCGGGTTTCGCCCGAGACGTCACCCATTTTGAATTACTTGATACTCGCAGGCACAGCAAGCGCTCAAAGATTGCCACCATTTTCATTAACGCCGGCAAGAAGGAAAAAATCGCGCGGGGCGACATTGCAGGCTTCATAGCACGCAACACCCATGTTATTCCACCAGACCAGGTGGGCATCATCAATGTCTTCGACCATTACTCCCTTGTCGCCGTACCAGGTGACAAGATTGACGAGATAATAAACAGTTTGGCCCCTTTCAAGCTCAAGGGGCTAAAAGTGAAACTCAGTATCGCGCAAGCAAAACTCAAATTTGCCCGCAAATGATTAATTACAGTTTCCCAAACTCCTCATCCAGTTCATCGGCCTGCTTGTAGCCCACCAGCCTGTGAATTATTTCACCTTGTGGAGATAGAATCACCAGAGTGGGCACGGCCTCAATTCCGAGCTGAGCGGCAAGCTCCTTTTCTTGATCGATATCAATTTTCTTGAATTCAATCTTGTCGGCATATTTTTTCTCCATTTCCTCCATGGTTGGAGCCATAGCCCTGCATGGAGGGCACCAAGTGGCATAAAAGTCGAGAACCACGGTTTTCCCGGTATCTGCAATCGTATCGGAGCGGCCTGTTGATGCTGTTTCTTGCTGAACATCCTCGGCGACCGAGGCTTCGGTGGCCGAAACGCTGGAGTGGCTTGACTGCCGCTGTCCACCGCACGATGCCGTTACCAATGCAAAAACAACGATAAAAATTCTTGCTGCAACTTTCATTATTGTGCTCATGTAATAAATTATCCTAAAAACTCCCCCTTACCTTGACGAATTATTTCGGGTTGTGCACCGGTGCAGTCGATAACCGTGGATGGAGTGAGACCACCACGCCCGGCATCCACCACGATGTCGACACTGCCGGCAAGAGCCTCGGCAATGAGCTCGGGCTCACAGCGATAGTCATCGTCATGAGCCGGTACCGATGTGGTGAGAATGGGATGACCGAGTTCATGCTCTATGGCAGTGGCAATCTTGCAGTTGGGAATCCTGATGCCCACAGTGCGACGCCCCTTGAAAGCCTTGGGCAACTTCGACATAGCCGGCAGAATGAAAGTGAAAGGCCCGGGCAAATGATTCTTCATGAGCCTGAACTGCACATTGTCGAACTTGGCATATTGCGAAACCTCGGAGATATCTCCACATATTACTGAGAGATTGGTCTTGGCCGACTTCATGGCCTTAAGCGAGCAGATGCGCTCAATAGCCTGGTTGTTTAGTGCATCACAGCCAATGGCATAGACGGTGTCGGTGGGATAAACGATTATTCCGCCATCACGCAGCACGCGTGCAATTTCCTCGATGTGACGGCTGTTGATGTTGTCTTCGATGAGTTGTAGAATCTTCATTATGGTCGATATATTGATGTTGTTATTACGCTAGCTTGAGTATATTTTTCCAGCAGGGCGGCAGTCAAGTCGAGCGCCTCGCCAAGAGGCATCTCGGGACCAAAGGCGTTAATGTTGATTTGCACATGAGATGTGTCGAGAGTGAACTTGGTGCGCTCCTCATCGCTGGTGGGCGTAGCTATGCCGCCCTTGGCATCACGATACACCGGCAGCCCCTCGATGTTAAGAGGTCCTCGCCCAATTCCGTTATAGACCTCATCCTTCTCTCCCACTCCCAAGGCGAGAGTGTCACCCTCAATTTTGTCGGCATCAAGTCCGCTGATGGCATAGCCGCTCTTTACCGAGACAAGATTAACGATGTCGATTAACGCCGTGAGTCGATAAAGTCCCAGTCCACGCACGATGCGCCGACACAAAGCCTCACTCGAAACGCGATAACGTCCCGGGTCCTTACCGAGTTTCTTGTAGAGCATGCGCGTGGCGGCAATCGCGGGCCTATTATTGATGGCGAGCAGTTCATATTGGTTCTCAATGACTTTGGCTTCACGCTCAATCTCTTGCCACAACTCATCGCTAGTGGGCGTGTTGACAACTTGCGCGTGCAACATGCCAATCTCAATGAGTGGGCACACCTGCACAATGCGTGGATCAATTGTTATGTTAATCATTTTGTAATAGTAACTTTTGCGATATTTTTTGCAAAAATAGACAAAAAAACCGGATTTTTCATTACTTTTGCAAAATCAATACCTGAGTAATATTTTTTTCTTAATATAAACTGACAATGAAACATCTATTTATTGCTTTTATTGCGGCCTCAGTAGCTTTTGGCTCAATGGCCGACGACAAGGTAGTGAATCCCGACAGCACAGGATTCAAATTCACCGACATTAAGGTGGTTAAATCAACCCCTGTAAAAGACCAAAACAAGTCAGGAACTTGCTGGTGCTACTCTAGCAACACATTCTTCGAGAACGAAATCCTGCGCAAAACTGGTAAAGAAGTACACCTGAGCGAGGGTTTTGTGGTATACCACTGCTATCTCGACAAGGCCATCAAGAACGTTCGCATGGACGGAACAAGCAACTTTGCTGAAGGTGGCGCAGGCCTTGATGTAGCCTACGTTTGGGAAAACTATGGCATGGTCCCCAATGATGTTTACACCGGTATGACCTATGGTGACAAGAAGTTCAACACAGCTGAGCTCACCAGCATGCTTCAAAGCATGGTTAACGTAGTGAACCAGCGCAAGCTCAAGAAGCTCACCCCATCGTGGATTGACGGTTTTAAGGGCGTTCTTGACGGTTACATGGGCAAACTCCCTGAAACATTTACCTATCAGGGCAAGACCTACACCCCACAAAGCTATGCAGCATCGTTGCCATTAAACATGAACGACTACATCTCAATCACTTCGTTCACTCACCATCCTTTCTACAAGCCCTTCGTTCTCGAGGTAGCCGACAACTGGACTTGGGAGAAGTCTCAGAACGTACCTCTTGATGAGCTGTGGGAGATTGCCAACTATGCCATCGAGAAAGGCTACAGCATTGCTTGGGGTGCCGACGTGAGCGAGCGCGGTTTCCAATGGCGCAAGGGCTATGCGGTTCTTGTTAAGGAGAAGACCGAGGATGACCTTAATGGCACCGATCGTGCCCGCTGGGATCAACTCAGTGACAAAGATCGCGACGAGCAACGCTGGGAGATTAAAGGTCCAGGTAATGAGATGACAGTTACCCAAGAGAGCCGCCAAGTGATGTTTGATACCAAGGAGACCACCGACGACCATGGCATGGTAATCGTTGGTACAGCAGTTGACCAGGAAGGCAACAAGTACTTCAAGGTACAAAACAGCTGGGACACCAATCAAGTTTATCACGGTTTCTTCTATGTGAGCGAGGCATTCTTTAAAGCTAAGACTATGAACATCATCCTCAACAAGGAAGCTATTCCCGCCCACATCGCCAAGAAAATCGGTTTGAAGTAATATCACACTATTTTACAGTAATATCAGTCAGGCTTATCGCTCACATGGCGAGAAGCCTGATTTTTTGTCAATAAAAGAGCCTCCCCATTGCGACAATATTAAAAAACTTTTAGTAATTTTGCCATAGCTATGTCAACACTCGAATTTTTCAAACTGGAAGAGAGCAGCGACCTGTCGTTGCAGTTATTTGAGAACCGCATCCAAGCCGGGTTTCCGAGCCCTGCCCAAGGAGCCTTTGCCGATACTGTCGACCTCAATCATGAGCTAATCAACAATCCAGCCGCCACTTTTTGCGCCCGTGTGATTGGCGACTCGATGGTCGACTCGGGCATCAATGAAGGTGACTTGCTCATTATTGACCGTTCGCTTGACCCTCACGATGGCGACATTGCGGTGTGTTTCATCGACGGCGACTTCACTGTAAAGCGCATTCTTGTCAATAATGATGGCATCTCTCTTGTGCCCGCCAACCGCAAATACCCCGTGATAAAGGTTCCCAAAGAGAGTAATTTCATGATTTGGGGGGTTGTGTCGCACATTATCAAGAAAATGAACCGCTAAGCGCCTATAATCAATCAGGCACTCACAACAACTTAATGGAAATGTATGCTTTAGCCGATTGCAACAACTTTTTCGTTTCGTGTGAGCGTATATTCAATCCGTCGCTCAATGGATTGCCCGTCGTGGTTCTATCCAATAATGACGGGTGCGCAATCTCACGCAGCAACGAGGCCAAAGCACTGGGTATTCCCATGGGATGCCCGGCATTTAAAATCAAGGAATACCCTGGTGGCGACAAGGTTATCATGCTCTCGGGCCGCCATGTGCTTTATCGCGACATCTCCAACCGCATTATGCGCCTCATTGGCGAGGTGGCACTCCACATCGAAGTCTACTCGGTCGACGAGGCATTTTTCAAGCTTCCCTACGATGATCCGGAACGTAATCACCAGTTGCTGGCACAACTGGTCAAGAAAATCGACAAGTTTGTGGGAGTACCAGTCAGCATTGGTTTCGCACCCACCCGCACCCTTGCAAAGATAGCCAGCCACATCGCTAAAAAAGACACAGGCAATCACGACCGCGTGAAAGGATTAACCGGCAAAAAAGAGATTAGTGAAGCGTTCAAGCGCACCGCAATTGATGATGTGTGGGGCATAGGCCGCCGGCTAAGCGTTAAGCTTCTCGCTCGTGATGTTCATTTTGCCGATCAATTTACCCGCTTGCCAAAAAGCCTTGTGCAACGCATCGGCAACATCAACCTTGTCAGGACTCAACTGGAGCTCCTTGGGCACGATTGCATGTCGATTAACTCAGTTGATATAGTGCACAAGACCATCATGACTTCTCGCACCTTTGGCCACGTTATCAGCAAAAAGCGCGAGATTGCCGATGCCATAGTGACATTCGCGCAGTCGTGCGCCACCCAGCTCAGGCAGGAAGACGCTGTGGCACAACAGGTAATGGTGTATGTGCGCGGAGATCATTTTCGCAAAGACTTGCCTTATTATACAAATTCATGTACAATCCGCATGCCATCGCACTCGGCTTCACCAATGGAGATTTCACGTTATGCGCTGTCGGCTTTCAACAGCATCTATCGCGACAACTTTTATTATCGCAAAGCAGGAGTAATGGTGAGTGACATCATTCCTGCGTCGCATCAGCAACTTGACTTATTCAATGGTGAGAAAAATGTAAAGCACAGCAAGCTCATGAGCGCTATCGACGCCATTAATAACCGCTATGGCACCAAGAAGGTTATGCTAGCGCCCACAATCAGCAAGGGCGAGTGGGCTCCACAACATCGCCACATGGGCCAGGCAAGCAAGACATTGCGATTCTACTCGGGAATGAGCCCCTTATCATCGGTCGAGCGCACTGTTGTAAAACTAACCGACAGCGACGAGAGTCACTCAGATGACAATCAGATTGACAATCAAGATTAATAATCAAATCATTTAATTAACACAAAAATAATGGCAGTTTTTTGATATTATATCAAGTTTTAGTAACTTTGCATGATTTTTAGGAACAATTCAACACACAAGTTATATGCTATTAGAAAAAATTGAGGCCCTGAAGGCTCAAATTAATGAACTTAAAGCCGAGAACAGCGAGGCCATTGAGGCTTTGCGCATAAAATACTTGAGCAAAAAAGGTGAGGTTACTGCACTTTTTAATGAGTTCCGCAATGTGCCTAACGACCAGAAACGTGAATTTGGTCAGCGACTTAACGAACTCAAAACACTTGCCACCGAAAAAATAAACTCGCTCAAAGAGAATTTTAAAGCTCAAGAAGCCGAGGCCAACAAGATTGATATCACCCGCCCCGCGTTTCCAGCTGAGATTGGTACCCGCCATCCTATTTCCACCGTGCGCAAGGAGATTATCGACATTTTCTCCCGCTTAGGCTTTACTCTTGCCGATGGACCTGAGGTTGAAGACGACTTGCACGTGTTCACATCGCTGAACTTTGCAGCCGACCATCCTGCTCGTGACATGCAGGACACCTTCTTCATCAACAATGACCCTAATGATGTCACCCGCAACATTGTGTTGCGTAGCCACACCAGTTCGGTTCAGTCGCGCGTGATGAAGACCACTCAACCACCCATCCGCATCATTTGCCCTGGCCGCGTGTATCGCAACGAGGCAATTACAGCTCGCGCACACTGTTTCTTTCACCAGATTGAGGGCTTGTACATCGACAAGAACGTGTCGTTTGCCGACTTGAAACAAGTGCTTCTCTACTTTGCCAAAGAGCTCTTCGGTGCCGACACCAAGATACGCCTGCGTCCCAGCTACTTCCCATTCACCGAGCCAAGTGCCGAGATGGATGTTTCGTGCATGCTGTGTGGCGGCGAAGGTTGCGGCTTCTGCAAACACACCGGCTGGGTTGAGATTTTGGGTTGCGGCATGGTTGACCCCAATGTGCTTGAACTTTGCGGCATTGACAGCAAGGTTTACACAGGTTACGCATTTGGCGTGGGAGTTGAACGCATTACCAACTTGAAGTATATGGTTAAAGACCTGCGCATGTT
>DGWL01000097.1:1166-8421 GCA_002396125.1 Porphyromonadaceae bacterium UBA4259 | reverse complement strand
GCATGTAGAGCACATCGGCATTGGTAAATCCCATGCGTCGGTCACCGCTCATTTCTCGAACCTTAAGCTCATAGTTTACTATCATTGTGAGTTTATCTTTTGTGAACTTGAGGTTCATTGTGCCAGGCTTAGCGCTAGCGGTGTTGAGGTACACAAGCAGATAGTTGTGGCTATCAAGACGCACCACGCTATCGATTTTCACTCCGGCATAATCGGTAGAGACTTGCGCGTCGCGAATTCCAGCACCATATACCATGAGCTGCACCGATGGGTTTTTCATACCCACAAACCAGTTGGTGGGCTCAATGCGGTCGACCTTGAAAATCGGAGCCTTGGGAATTGCCCAAGCACTAGCCACCCACAATGCGGTTAATGCAATTAAAAAAAGTTTCTTCATAATTTATATCGTTTTATCTAGTATTCTTGCTATTAGTATGTTTTTAGCTGATTAGTGCAAAACCTAGTCATGCATAATGATTGCTGAACGGGCCGGCACAATGATGTCGCCGGTGGTGAGAGTGTAGAAACCTTTCTCATCAATGACGGTGCCATCGCCCACAATAGTGTAGGTCGAGCGGGGCACATTAACCGTCTTCTTAACATTGTTACCGTTGAGGATGACGATAATGTTGTTCCACTTGTCACCCACCCGGCGCAAGTCCTTGAGGCGATAGGCCACCAGGCAATCGCCATCAACAGGCAAGAATTCGAGATGACGGCGCACAAGCTCGGCGCTACCCAGGCGGAATCCCTCGTGATGCTTGCGCAGGGCAATCAGGTTCTTGTAATAATTGAACACCTCGGGGTGCTTGATGCGACCGTTCCAGTCGAGCCGGTTAATGCTGTCGGGGCTCTCAAAACTGTTGTGCACACCCTTCTTGTCGCGCAACAACTCCTCGCCGCTGAGCATGAACGGGATACCCTGCGAGGTGAACACAGCCGTCTGTGCCAGCAGGTCGAGCTTGATGAGTTCCTTCTCATTATTTTTAAGTCCCGGCACGCTGGCACGCAAGCGGTCCACGAGGCACATGTCGTCGTGGCAGCTCACATAGGCTATCATCTGTGTAGGCTCCAGCGCATAGGGTTCTTTGCTGTAATTAACCTTCTTGTAGTTGACTTGTGGATGCTCAATAGCTCCCACGATGCCAAACTTGATACTCTCTTCAAAGCCAGGTAGTCCACCCAGGAAGGCAGCCTTGTCGTCGCCGTCCCAGGGACCACGCAGCGCATCGCGCAAGTCGTCGCTGAAGGCGGCAACCTCGGGCACCTGTTTCATGTGAGCCTTCATTGCCAGCTTCTCTTGCGGATAGGCACACGAGCCTGCGCTCCAACCCTCGCCGTAGACTAGCATAGTGGGGTCGATGCTGTGCACCATGGCTGCGATGTCATTCATCGTCTCGATGTCGTGCACTCCCATCAAGTCGAAGCGGAAACCATCGATGTGATACTCGTTAATCCAGTATTTAACACTCTCCATCATGTACTGCCGCATAATTTCCTGCTCGCTTGCGGTCTCGTTGCCACAGCCACTGCCGTTGCTCCACGAGCCATCGGCATTCTTGCGGTAGAAGGTGCCAGGGCAAGTGCGCTGGAAGTTGCTGCCGTCGATGTTGAACGTGTGGTTATACACCACGTCGAGAATAACACGGATGCCGGCACGATGCAATGCCTGCACCATGAGCTTAAACTCGCGGTTGCGGGTGGCGGGGTCGTAGGGATTGGTCGAGTAACCGCCCTCGGGCACATTGTAGTTCAAGGGATCATAGCCCCAGTTGTAGCGATTGAGGTCGAGATGGGTCTCGTCGATTGAGGCATAGTCGTAGGAAGGTAACACGTGCACCGCATTCACTCCCAACTCCTTGAGGTGGTTAATAGCCCAATCCTCGGTGAGTGCCATGAACTTGCCGGGATAGTCAGTGCTCACACGCTTCACTGTGACCGATGGGTCAAGATTAACGTTGCGGGCAATTGAAAAGTCGCGATGGTGCATCTCATAGATGAGGTGATCCTTCAGAGCCACCGCGGGACGCTTGTCGGCATCCCAGCCGGTGGGATTGGTGGTGGCGGGGTCGATGATTGCGCCACGACGGCCATTCACGCCCACCGCTTTGGCAAAGATGCCCGGAGTCTCGCCCATGTAGGCACCGTTGTACTTGACATTGAAGGTGTAGAACTTGCCCTTGAGGTCACCCTTCACCTTGCCGGTCCACTCACTTTTACTTCCTTTCACACGCTTGAGCTCAACTTTCTTGAGCACCTTGCCGTCGATGCCGGCATCATAGATGCTGAGCGTTACAGCCTGAGCGTCGTCGTTGGTGTTAAGAAAGAACGTGGTGGCCTTGGGGCTGTAGGTCATCTCGTTAAAGTTATAGTCACGAGCACTTGCCGTTGCCATAGTCAATGCGATAAATGCTGTTAATAGTATTTTTTTCATAATTCTTTTCGTAAAAATCGAGTATTCGAGCTATCGAGTAATCGAGAAAATATAATCTGCGTTTAAATCGCCTTTATCATGATTGCCACGCCGCCACCGGGAACTTCGACGAGTTTGAGAACATCGCCTTGCTTAACAATCTTCTTGGTGATGGTGTAGGATGCGGGATTGGTCTCATAGTTGGCGTCTTTGCCATCGGCATAGATTGTGGCCTCATACTTGCGACCCTTGTCGAGGAAGTCGAGCCTGACATCGACACGGTGACCCTTCTCGTCGCATTTGCCACCCAGGAACCAGTTGTCGCTGCCTTTAGCTTTGCGAGCCACGGTGATATACTCTCCCGGCTCGGCATCGATGTAGCGGCTGTCGTCCCAGTCGAGAGCAACGTCGCGAATAAACTGATAGGCATCCATGAATTTCTCATAGTTCTGTGGCAGGTCGGCAGCCATCTGCAGTGGACTGCACATCACCACGTAGAGTGCCAGCTGGCCCACAACAGTGCTGTGAACGATGTGCTGATTGTCGCTCCAGTTGGCAAGGCGTGTCTCAAGCACGCCAGGAGTATAGTCCATAGGGCCTCCCTGGAAGCGGGTGAACGGCAGTATCACGGTGTGGTTGGGGTTGCTGCCGTAGAATGCCTCATACTCGGTGCCACGAGCACTCTCGTTACCCACCAGGTTGGGCCAGGTGCGACACAAGCCGGTGGGGCGCACTGCCTCATGGCCGTTAACCATGATGTGGTGCTTGGCTGCCTCGCGCAGCACCCAGTTATAGTGGTTCACCATGTACTGGCCATAGTGATGCTCTCCACGCGGGATGATGTCGCCCACATAACCGGTCTTCACGGCATCATAGCCGTAGCGGTTCATTAGCGAGTAGGCTTCGTTGAGGTGGCGCTCATAGTTGTCGGCGCTGGAGCTTGTCTCGTGGTGCATCATCAGTTTCACGCCCTTGCTATGTGCATAGTCGTTGAGCATCTTGATGTCAAAGTCGGGGTAAGGAGTAACAAAGTCAAACACATCCTCTTTCCACATGTTGGCCCAGTCTTCCCATCCCACGTTCCAGCCTTCAACCAGCACCTGGTCGAGGCCGTTGCGAGCCGCAAAGTCGATGTAACGCATCACCGTGTCGTTATTGGCACGATGGCGACCATTGGGCTTGGCTTTGTTAAAATCGGTCATGCCCAGCTTCACGCTCGGGAACTCATCGGTGTAATGCCAGTTGCCGTGACCCACAATCATCTCCCACCACACTCCGCAGTACTTAGTGGGATGAATCCAGCTTGTGTCCTCAATCTTGCATGGCTCGTTGAGGTTGAGGATGAGGCTCGAGGCGAGCATGTCGCGCGCGTCGTCGCTCACCATCACTGTGCGCCAGGGGGTGCGGCAGGGAGTCTGCATGTAGCACATGTTTCCCACGGCATCGGGGGTGAGGTGGCTCTCGAGAATCATGTTCTTGTCGTCGAGTTCCAGGTGCATGCACGAGTAGTTCACCAGCTCGGCCTCGTGGATGTTGATGTAGAGACCTTCGTCGGTCTTCATCTGCAGCGACGTCTGGATGCCGGTGGGCGAGAAAACGGTCTGCGAAGCGTTGTCCCACACCACAGCGTCGCGCATGCGGTCCTCGGTGTAGTCGGTGCGACGCTTACCCACTGCTCCGGGTTTGTCAAAGCTGGCACAGGCAGTGATGCGGTTGCGCACCTGGCTGAGCCTGGTCACCTGCATGGGATATTCCTGAGTGTCGTAGTCGCCTGCCTGCCACCACGCGCGATGGTCACCGGTGAGAGCAAACTGAGTGCGTTCTCTCTTGATAATGAAATAGTTGAGATCGCGTTGCTGCGGAAACTCATAGCGGAAACCAATGCCATCGTTATAGGCACGAAATCGCAGTGTCATGTTGCGGTTGGCACTAGCCTGATATAGGTCGATAATGAGTTCATTGTAGTTGTTGCTGATGCTCTTATACTGTCCCCACACGGGTGTCCATGTATCTTCGTGCGAAGTCACCTTGTAGTCCTTGACCTCAAAGCCGGTGAGTAGGTCGGTCTCGTTCATGCCCTTGTTGGCATGCTTGTCACGAGCCAGCTCAAAGCCCATGTGGCTGGGGTTTATCACCATTTCGCCTTTATACAGTAGACTGTAGGTGGGTTGCCCGCCGTTGTCAAGCGAGAAAATCACTTGCACGTTGCCGTTGGGCGAGAGCACTTGCTGAGCACTAACCACTGCCACTGCCAGCAATGCCATCACGATGGTTGTTATCTTGCGTTTCATTGAAGATTATTGTTGAAGGTTAAAACTCGAGGTTCCAGAATTTCTAGATTTTCCAGAAATTCTAGAACCTCATTTTTAATTATTATCTATTGCTCTGCGCGATGAGTTGCTTAACCTTAGCGTTAAACTCGGTGTTGTCCATCAAGTCTTCGATGTTCATGTGCATGCGATAGCGCCAATAGTGGCGGGGATTGGCAGGCACATTGATGCGCTCGGCATTGGCATCGGGAAGGCGCAACTGCTCGTCAATCGAGAGCCAGTCTTGCAAGCTGATGAGGCACAGCATCGAGGGGCTGTAGAGGTGCTGAGCCACGATGTCGCGGGCCAACCAGCCTGGCAGCGGATGAGGAGCGGGACCACCCTTCCACATCACTTCGTTGTAGTACTCTTGCGAGAGCTGCCAGTCCTCATCCCACCACTGGCGCAGCGTGCTCATGTCGTGAGTGCTGATGGTGCACACCGAGCGGTAGGGGTTGCTCTGCAGGTTGCCAAACTTGAGCTTGTTGTCCTTGGGCATCGATTGGATTTCTAGACTCAATATCTTGAGTTCGTTCATCACCCAGGGCACGCAGTCGGGCACCATGCCCAGGTCCTCGGCGCACACGAGCATGCGGGTGGCCTGAACCAGGCGTGGCAGTTTCTTCATCGCCTCATGATACCAGAAGCGGTTGTTGCGGCGATAGTAGTAGTCGTTATACAAGCGGTTGAAGGCATCCTTGTCGTTGTCCCACAGCGCTTGGTAGATGAGCGACAGTTGAGCGGTGATGCGTGGATGGAACTTATTGGCATCCTTGCGGTCGCGCACGAAGAGCACATTGTTGATGAGTGAGAACAAGCCGTCGCGCACCCACTTGTCGTCCTCGCCCGTCTTGCCGGCAAAGGCTGCCTCAACCTTGCGCTGAGTGTCATACTCGGGGCGCATGCGCCAAATGTCGTCGTGGTCATGCAGCAGGAAGGTGTCGCGCACACGCTGGGCATGAGGACCAAACACGCGATCGATAATCCAGTCGGCAATAAAAGGACGGGTGAAGAAGTCTTCTTGCCACTTGAGGCCATAGCCCTCAACTTCCTCGTGGGTCATGCCCAGCGCGGGTGAGAACTGGCCCAGCAAGCCCTGTACCGAGCTGATGGGTATTTCCCAAATGCGGAAGAAGCCAAGCACGTGGTCGATGCGGTAGGCATCGAAATACTCGCTCATGTTCTGGAAGCGTTGCACCCACCACTTGCAGCCGTCTTTGAGCATCTCGTCCCAGTTGTAGGTGGGGAAACCCCAGTTTTGGCCGTCGGCGCTGAAGGCATCGGGCGGAGCTCCTGCCTGTCCGTTCATGTTGAAGTAGTTGGGTTCTACCCAAGCGTCGCAGCCGTTGGGACTGATGCCAATGGGGATGTCGCCCTTGAGGATGACATGCTTGCTGCGGGCATAGTCGTGAGCACTCTTCATCTGCTTGCTCAACTCATATTGCACAAACATCCAGAAGGCTGCCTCGCGACCCATTTCGGTGCCTGCGTCCTCCACGCTCTTCTTGAGCGAGGCGGTGAACTGGCGATGGTTGGGCCACTCGCTAAAGCGCGCGGTGCCATACTTGTCGCGCAGCACGCAGAAGGCGGCGTAGGGCACGAGCCAACGCTTGCTGGCGGTGTAGAATTTCTTATAATCGGCACTCTTCACAATCTTTTCGCCTTCTTGCTCCCACACGTCGCGCAAGTAGCCAAGCTTTAGTTCGTTAACACGCTCATAGTCGATTTGTGGCAACTTATTAAGCTCTTGGCCCAACTGCTGATAGTGGCGCATCTTCTCCACATCCTTGAGGGCGGGAAGTTGCTTGAGGTCGACATACATGGGGTGAAGGGCATAGATTGAGATACTGTTGTAGGGATAGCTGTCGGTCCACGTCTTGGTGATGGTGGTGTCGTTGATGGGCAGCACTTGCAGGGCACGCTGGCCGGTGCGCTCCATCCAGTCAATCATCTTCTTCAGGTCACCAAAGTCGCCCACGCCGGCGCTGGCCTTGCTGCGCAGCGAGAAGATGGGAATCACGGTGCCTGCCACGCGCCATGCAGGCAGGGGGAAAGTGGCTTGAGCAAGCTCATAGCACACAACTTCGCCTGTTGACAGCTGCGGCAGCTCGATAGTGCGGTTGTCGCACTCTTCCCAGCAGATGCCGCCTTTGTCGTCGACAGCGACAAACTTAAACACCATGCGATGAGCTGGCATCTTGGTCGCGTTCACCTTCACTGCCCACTGGTTGTGGGTAACCTCGGTCATTTCAAGGCCGCGGTTAGCGCTCCAGTCGCCCAGTGCGGCACCCTCACCACACAGCACCAAGCGCTGGTTGCCGGCAAGCTGTGGCGCGCGCACGTTGATAAGAGCAGTCTTGCCATAGCCGGTGCTTGCCAGCTTGCTCACGGGACGCTCGGCAAGGCAATCGGTAAATGCACTGCTGTAGAGGTAGCTGTCCTCGGGCAGATCGAGCCAGTGGTCATAGATTATGTAGCGCTTGGCTTTCGCGCAGGTGAAGATGAGGCGGTGAGGCACCGTTTGCCACTCATG
>DGWL01000097.1:0-1034 GCA_002396125.1 Porphyromonadaceae bacterium UBA4259 | reverse complement strand
ACCTCGCATGTCCAGCGGCGACCGTCAACGGTGGTCATCTTGTGCGATGCGTCGAGGAAGTCGAGCTTACTGTCGTCGATGTGCAACACAATCTCCTCACCGAAGATTGTTTGATAGTCAAGATTAAAAATAAGTTTCATTGTAATTATATTTTATGTTATTAGTTTTCCAGTGGTTAAAGTTAGTAATAATAAAACGATTAGTCACTTTTTTTATTTGAATAAGGTGTAAATTTCAATGAAAACGTTTGCAAGATTGCCGCTAGCGCAATTCACACACACCTGCACATCCACCCACCTGCCAAATTGTTCTAAAAAAGAACCGGCCCATTTTAGGCCATTATTCAGGCAACCGGCTGAGTTTTTTTTTAAGAAGATTGTGATTCTTATGGATTATTTTCAGTACATTTGTGGAATAATTACTTTAACTTTTTTACCCATGAATCGACGAGAGATGATAAAGACCGCTGGAGCGGCGGCACTGGGAGCCACAGTGCTGGGACTGCCGGCTATGGCAAGTGATAATGGCACTATTGTTGACACACGTCGACGCAAGGTGATGGTGATAGGTGCACACCCCGACGACCCCGAGACGGGATGCGGTGGCACCATGTGCCTGCTTGCCGATGCTGGTCACGACGTGGTGTGCGTCTACCTCACCCGTGGTGAGGCCGGCGTGCCCGACAAGGGTCCTGACGAGGCTGCCGCCATTCGCGTGGAGGAGTGCAAGAATGCATGTCGCATCACCGGAGCGCGCTATATCTTCATGAACCAGATAGACGGCAGCACCGAGGTCACTCCACAGCGCTATCGCGAGATGCGCGAACTGCTGGAGCGCGAGAACCCCGATGTCGTGCTCACGCACTGGCCTGTGGACTCGCATCGCGACCACGCAGTGTGTGGCATACTGGTGCTTGACGCGTGGCGCCGCTTGGGACGCAAGTTCCCGCTATATTACTTTGAAGTGATGACCGGCGACCAAACTCAGATGTTCCACCCCACCCACTGGGTGAACATAGGCAGCGTGCTCGAGCG
>DGWL01000063.1 GCA_002396125.1 Porphyromonadaceae bacterium UBA4259 | reverse complement strand
AAAAAACCGCTCAACTCGGAACCAGGTCCTCGTGAGCCGAAAAGCGATGCAAAGGTAAGGCGACTTTTTCAACTGTGCAAATATTTTTGCCTAAAAATGCACTTTTTTAGCGATTTTTTTTCGTTTTTCGCGATTTCGGGCGTTTTGGAACACCCGAACGGCGCTTCGGGACAACGCGACCACCCCACCCTACGCAACACCCGATTAGCGACACGCAATCAAAATTCATAGCGCATAAGGCACTTTTCAACACGCCGAAAGAGCACACAAGGACAAACACACACAAAAAAAAGACTCTGTCATAAACATTATTTATAACATTATATTAATGTACGCGCGCGAAGCGACCGAGATGATATGTCAATGTTATAAAATGGGAATGAGGCTAGTGATTATTGTTAAGCGATTAAAAAAAGCGCATCCCCTTTTTTGTTGCAGGGAATGCGCTTGTGTGGTAGATTTACTACAGGACTAGAAGAGCGACATCTGGTTCTTGTCGTCTTCCTCATCGCTGTTGCCGGTGAAGTTGATACCGTCATCGAGGTCATCGAGAATGGTAGGCTCGGCTGGTGCGGCTGCTGCAGCATCCTTTGCTTCCTTGAGCTGCTGAGCCAGCTTTTTAACTTGCTCCTTGAGTTTGTCGTTTTCAACCTTGAGCTCTTGAGCCTCGCCGTTATCCTTGCCGCTCTCAAGTAATTTCTTCTTGAGCGAAGCAATTTCCTCGTCTTTGCGATTCTTTATTTCCTCAAATTTATCAATTTCGGCAACCAACTGCTCGGCCTGTGCCAACTCTTCGTTGGCCTTTTCAAGCTCTTCGTTAGCCTGATCAAGCCTGCGATGCAGCCAAGCCACTTGCGCCGACAGGTTGTCGATCTCGGCATCCTTCTCCTTCATGGCGTCGGCAATATTGGCATCGGCAACTGCCGCTGTGGTTGCTGGAGCTGCTGTGGCCGATGCTCCGGCTTTGAGCTCGTCGACTTGCTTTTGCAACTGTGCAATTCGTTCACGCGACTTGATGGCCTCGTTGCGCTCGCGTGTAAGCTCGTCGTTAAGCTTAAGCAGTTCTTCCTTGGTTTTATCGCCACTCTTGTCTTGCTCTTGATTGTTTTGCAGGACTTTCATCTTGTTTTGCAGACTCCTGTTCTCCATGTCGGTTTTCTCCTTAGCCGTCATGAGAGTCTGCATGTTGTTTTGCAACTCGTTATATCTGGTGAGCGTTCTCTTGCGAGAATTCTCAGTTTCCTTGATTTTCTCCTTGAGTTGGTCGATTTCCTCATAGGCTGCGAGTGCCTTATCATCGGTTTCCTTGAGTTTCTCGATAATCTCGGCGCGCTCCTTGTTCCACCGCTCGGCAGCGCTATCGAGCACTTCCTTGCGCAGGTTTGACTCGTAGTCGCGGAACTGTGGCCTGAGGCTCTCAACAATAGAGTGGGTCTCGGCCTCAACGTTGAGGTGGTTGAGGATGTGAGGCGACAGGTTACCATTGATAATGTTCATGAGTCGCTTGAGGATATTCTCGGGCACACCCTCGTTCTTGCTGCTTGCAAGACCAGTCATGTCGACCTCTTGTCGCGGCAGTTCCACGCGAGTGTAGGTCGGCTTAGGCTGCTGAGCCGGTTGCTGCCCCGCATTCTCACCTTCGTTCTTGTCGTCGGTCTCATTGCTGGTTCTAGGTTTCTTGTCATCCTCGTCCTTGTGCCAAGGGTCATCATAGACTCTCTTCTCAAAGTAGTCGAGGTCGTCAACACCCTCTCCAAAATCGCCAAGTCCCAGGACTTTTTTAAGTGCATTATTGAAACTCATAGTAGTTATATTTTATTTGTTTATAATTTCAAAGTGACGCAGATTGCAACTTGATGTGTTTTCGGCCACAAAGATAGTGATTTTAATTTAAACAAATGCCACTTGCACACTTTTTAAAATAACAATAGCAAGATTTTTTGTTTAGAGAAAGCCACGTCGGCAGCGCGAAATGTTGTTCACCATCACTTTTGAGCCGTTGACCATCACCTCGACGGCAAGCTATTGCACAAAATGCCGGCCCACTTTAACTTTGCAACAAAGACATGAGCCCACCACAGGCAAAAGCATGGAAAAACAGCGAAAATGTCGTTCACCATCACTTTTGAACCGTTGACCACCAACTAGAAGGCAAACACTTGCACAAGGCTTCAGGGCACATTATCTTTGCAACAAGAACATTAATCGCCGGCAATAGCAGCCGGAACAAAAAAGATATAATTGTTAAACAAACAAAAACTCAAGAATTATGAAGAAAATGATTTTTAGCATCGCAATCGTGCTGGTGAGCATTGGTCTGACTACTACACCGGCAATGGCACGCACAGGGCGTGGCGGTGCAATGAGCCACAGACCATCAATTGTTGAAGCCCGTGGTCCACATCATGGTCCTCGAGTTGAGAAAAGAATGGCAGTTCGCCCCATGGCACCGGTTGGCGGTCGCCACATAGCCCACCCCATTGGCATGCGCTTTAATGCTCGCCCAGCCGGAGTAGTGCTAAGTTTTGGCGGAGTGAACTTCATCTATAACAACGGCATTTTCTACAGTGCCATCGACCGCGGCTTTGAGGTTATTCGTCCTCGCGTGGGCATGATAGTACCCTCGCTGCCGGTTGGTCACAGCGTGATGATGCGCAACGGTGCTCGCTACTATGTTCACAACGGCGTCATTTACAGCCCAATGCACCGTGGTGGCACAAGGGTTTTCAGAGTTGCAGGTTTCATTTAATTGATATCCACCGATAATTATTAACAACACATAAAAAAATAAAGTCATGAAAAAAACATTTTTATTAGCATTGATGGCACTAGTTGCCACAACAGCAGTTATCGCACAAGAGAGTAACGAAAAGAGCGACCGTCGTGGCGACAAGGGAGAAAAACACATAGAGCGCCAGATGAAACGCATGGACAAGAAACTTAACTTGAGCGAAGACCAGAAGAAGCAGATTAAAGACTTCTTCACCGAATTTGACCAGCAGAAGAAAGCACGCATGGAGCAGATGCGCCAGCAAGAGAAGCGCGACCGCGACGCTCTCGACAGCAAGATTGGATCCATTCTCACCGAGGAGCAACGAGCAAAGTGGACCGAGATGAAAGCTGAGCGTGAAAAAATGATGAAAAAGGGCAAAGACGGCATGCGCGACGGAAAGGGTCGCGGCCATGGTCCAAGAGGTGATCACAAAGGCCATGGACGCTTCGGTGGTCATGGAGATCACAGAGGTTTTGAGGGCGGCATGGATGCCCCGACCGAATAAAATTCAAAAACAAGAAGAATAATAGTTTTTTCATAAGCACTCATAGGTTAATGGTTAATTTAATGTAAGGCTAATAAAGGGATGACGACAATACATTCAGGCGGCGACTCAAGTGATTGAGCCGCCGCCGTAATTCTGTGTGAGGTCAATAGCCACAGTCGCAATGTCAGATGGCGTCCATTGAGGAGATAGTGCCAAGAATGTCGAGGGCTTGAAGTACAGTGGTGACATTGGCAATAAGCATTGAACGCTTGCCGTTCTTGTCACGCAGCTTGCATCGCAACGGATTCTGCTGCAGGTAGTTGAGCATGCGCCCGAAGGCACGTGATTGATAATAGGCCTTGTTTTCATCGCCCACAAAATAGGCATACATCTGTCCCTTCATCAATGCAATCTTCTCAATGCCAAGACGGCGAGCAGTGCGACGCAATGGCACAATGCGAATAAGTTCCTTTCCCACATCGGGGATTTCGCCAAAGCGGTCGCGCAGCCGTTGCTCAAAGTCGTCGACATCGCGCTGCTGCTCCATGTTGTCGAGTTCGCGGTAGAGTGAGATGCGCTCGCTCTCCTGCGGCACATAGGATGACGGGAACATGAGCGTGAGGTCGGTGTCGATAACACAGTCGGTTGCAAATTCCACTTCCTCCTCGCCGGTAACCATAGCCTTGTCGCGTGCCTGCTCCATGAAGGTGTCGGCAAACTCCTCGGTCTTTAGTTCCAGCACAGCCTCCTTGAGAATCTTTTGATAGGTCTCAAATCCCAAGTCGGCAATGAAACCGCTCTGCTCGGCTCCCAGCAAGTTGCCCGCACCACGAATATCGAGGTCTTGCATAGCAATGTGAATTCCTGAGCCCAGGTCGCTGAAGCTCTCAATAGCCTGAAGCCTGCGCCGAGCCACAGCGGTGAGTGGCACACCAGGCGGCACCAGCAAGTAACAGAAGGCCTTGCGGTTGCTGCGCCCCACCCTGCCTCGCAACTGATGCAAGTCGCTCAAGCCGTAGTTTTGAGCATTGTTGATGATGATAGTGTTGACGTTGGGCATGTCGATACCGCTCTCGATAATAGTAGTCGCCAGCAGCACATCATAGTCGTGATTGGTGAAATCAATAATGCGCTGTTCAAGTTGCTCAGGCGGCATTTGGCCATGTGCCACCACCACACGAGCGTCGGGCACAAGGCGATTAATCATCGCCTTGAGATTGATTAGCGGCTCAATGCGGTTGTTCACAAAGAACACTTGCCCGTTGCGCGACAACTCAAATCCTATGGCTTCCTTCACCACATCATCCTCGAGCGCGTTGATACTGGTCAGGATGGGATAGCGGTTGGCTGGCGGCGTGTTGATAGTGCTCAAGTCGCGCGCACCCATGAGTGAGAACTGCAGCGTGCGCGGGATGGGGGTGGCGCTCATGGTGAGCGTGTCGACGTTGACCTTGAGCTGCTTGAGTTTGTCCTTAACCGCAACGCCAAACTTTTGTTCCTCATCCACAACAAGAAGTCCCAGGTCCTTGAATTTCACCGTTTTACCGATGAGCTTGTGAGTTCCTATAATGATGTCGATTTTGCCCTCGGCAAGCTCGGCAAGAATCTGCTTCACATCCTTAGGCTTGCGGGCGCGACTCAAGTAGTCGACACGCACCGGGAAGTCCTTGAGACGGTCTTTAAAGGTATTATAATGCTGGAACGCAAGCACCGTTGTGGGCACAAGCACAGCTGTCTGCTTGCCATCGACGGCAGCTTTGAAAGCGGCGCGAATGGCCACCTCGGTCTTACCGAAGCCCACATCACCACACACCAGGCGATCCATGGGTTTATCACGCTCCATGTCGGCCTTAACAGCCTGTGAGGCAAGCAACTGGTCGGGGGTATCCTCATAGATGAACGATGCCTCCAATTCCTGCTGCATGTAGCCGTCGGGACTATAGGCAAATCCCTTTTCTTGACGCCGCTGTGCGTAGAGCTTGATGAGGTCACGCGCGATGTCCTTGAGTCGCCCCTTGGTGCGGCTCTTGATGCGCTCCCACTTGCCTGTTCCCAGCTTGCTCAGCTTGGGTTCCAGTCCTTCTTTGCCACGATATTTCGAGAGCTTGTGCAGTGCATGAATCGACACGAATATCACATCGCCATTAAGGTAGGAGAGCTTTATCATCTCCTGCATGGTGCCGTTGATAGTGGTGCGCACCAGCCCCTCAAAGCGTCCTATGCCGTGATCTTCATGCACGATGTAGTCACCATTCTCAATCTGATTCAACTCCTTTAGCGACAACGCAAGTTTGCCCGAGCGAGCTCTCTCGCTCTTGAGGTTGTACTTGTGGAAACGATCAAAGATTTGATGGTCGGTAAAGACACACAACTTGTGGTCGTCATCAACGAAGCCCTCGTGCAAGGTCTTAGTCACCGGCGTGAATTCAATGAGGTCATGACGGTCATCAAAGATTACCCGCAGGCGCTGAATCTGCTTCTCGCTGTCACTTAAAATATATAATGTGTAGCCACGTTCTATAAATTGAGTGAACGACTGGCTGATGAGATCAAAATTCTTGTGATAGATGCCCTGAGGTGAGCAGTGAAGCGAGATGCGGGCATCGCCAGTAGCACTGCTCTCACCATAATAAAACTCAAGACGGCGCATCGACACGAAGTCATTCTTAAAATCATCATAATCAACCACCTTGAGCATTGCCTGGCTATCGCATTCCTGCGCTTCAATGGCACTTTGGCTCATGGTTTCGCCAGCAATGGCCTTGATGCGTTGCAGTAGCCATGCACTATCGCGCACTACCAGCACCACATCGTTTCCCACATAGTTGAGCAGTGACACACCCGCGCCCGTTGCCGCCGCCGAGGTGTCATTGATAAGGCTCACGCTCCGAATCATTTCCTGCGAGAGCTGAGTTTCCACATTGAACGTGCGGATGCTGTCAATCTCGTCACCAAAGAAGTCGACGCGATAAGGAAACTCATTGCTGTAGCTGTACACATCAAGGATAGAGCCACGCACCGAGAATTGCCCGGGCTCGTAGACGTAATCCACCTCATCAAACCCCAACTCACGCAAGCGAATAGCCACTTGGGTGAGGTCGACTTCCTTGCCCACCTCGAGAGTGATTGCGCTCGATTCCACGCTCTCGCGCGGCGCCACTTTCTCGGCGAGCGCCTCGGGATAGGCCACCACCCACCGCAACCGGGGGTCGGTGTGCCAGCGGTTAAGCACCTCGGTTCGCAAGATTTCTTGTGGCGCGTCGACCTGGCCATACTTGATGTCGCGCTTGTAGCCTGAAGGGAACATCAGCACTTGGTCCTCACCACACAGCTGGCAGATGTCGTTGTAGATGTAGCCTGCCTCATCAAGGTCATTGGCAATGATGAGATAGGGACTGCCAATCTTGGGCAATGCCGTGAACAGCACAGCAGCAGCCGAACCAGCCAGCCCGTCGACAACCATGACACGATTGCGCTTGCCGGCAATCATCTTCTTCATGGCAGCCACGCGCGTAGACGTGTTGATCAGCTGGCACAGAGTGTTGAGATTGATGGGCTGCGGCATCATTTGCGTGATTTTTTCTTCTTGGATTGCGACTTTGACGTGGCAACCTTCTTGGAGGGAGCTATGTTGAGGATGCGTTCCCACTCGCCAGGCTTGTTGAACATCTCACTGGCGCGCGCCGTCACCTTATCTTGGCCCAGAGCATATATCATCTGTCCACGCTGGTAATAGTAGGTCTTGATAATCTCACGGGCAAGAATTTTCTCTATATCATCGCGATGCAAGTCAAGGTCCTTGTTCAAGTCGTGCTTGAGAAGCTTCTCAAGGCGGTCAAACTCGTCGCGCGTCTCATCGTTGAGATAACCCTCGGCCTCGGCAGTCTTCTTGAGGTTGCTGAAACTCGTCTCACACACCTTGTCATATTCAAACTTCGACGGGTCGATAAAAACCTTGAAATCGTTGAAAATCTCATCGGTTATTTTGAACTCTTCGGGCGCGGGGATGGTGGGATGCTCGGCACAATATTTCACCGCATAGTCAAATGCCCAGCCGTCGCGCACTATATTGAACGCCAAGCGGCTGGCCTGCGAAGGCTCCACCTTGATGTCGGGGGTTATGCCGCCGCCACCGGTCACTATGCGGCCGTGAGCGGTAGTATACTTTTGCGCAGTGCTGTCATTGGTGTGCTTGGGAACGCCATTCTCGTCCTTGCTCGAGTAGTCAAGTTCCTGGATGAGACGACCGCTAGGTATATAATACTTAGACACAGTCACCTTGAACAATGCGTCATAGGGCAACTGCCTCGTGGCTTGAACCAATCCCTTGCCGAATGAACGGGTGCCAAGCACCACAGCCCGGTCCAG
>DGWL01000006.1:1064-6563 GCA_002396125.1 Porphyromonadaceae bacterium UBA4259 | reverse complement strand
CCACTTGCGATGTGATGGTGAGGATGTTTCGGGAAGCAAGTCTCCTTCCAGCCCACGGTCGATGTAGCCGAACAAAGCCTGATAGTCTTTCCATTCGGCTGGCACGTCGTGAGCCGTACTGAAATATTGGCTCAGCAACGACTCCTCCTCAATGGTGGTCTTGCCCACCATGAATTTGTCGAGCAAAGTCTCTATCTGATGTCGTGAATATGGTTTCATTGTCGTTCTCTGCGTAGTTGCTTGATTTGTTCCATAAGTTGCCTTCGTGCTCTTGCGAGCAATGTGCTCACGCTGTCTTCCTTTATTCCGAGCAGAGTTGCAATCTGCTGGTTGGAGTATCGCTCTTCCTGACGCATTTTCAACACTGCGTGCAGGGTGGATGGCAGCTCCTTGATTTTCTGTTCGAGCCAATGCACGTCCTCTTGCTGTATGATTTCGTCCAACGGCGATGGATTGGTCTGACTTGCGGACTCCTCGCTCTCTAACGGAAGCGGAGGCTTGCGACGCAAGTGGTTCAGCGATAATCGGTGAGCAATCACAGCTGCAAAACCCTCTGGATTGTAGAGCCGACTGTCGTCACGCATCTGCCATAACCGCAACAGCGTCTCCTGGGCGATGTCTTGCGACTCGTCATAGTCGAGGCCCATTGCTGTCGCTTTATTTATAGCAGCAGTCCTCAGCTGTGGAGCTATCAGTTCAAATGCGTCAATAGTCATTTACAAATCACGTAATTTGCTGACAAAATTACTAACTTTACATCTATATAACACATCACCCCCCACTTTTCAAACAAAAGAAGAAATTTTTTTGAATAAGTGGAAATAAACTGATGCTTTATTTTTCAGAAATAGCTATGGTTAATACAACAGCATTGCAGATGTATTGGGAAATAGGTCAATATATTTCACTGCAAATTAAGTCTGCCCGATGGGGGACGAAAGTTGTCGGTGACCTAGCAGACTATCTAAAACGGCAAAATCCAAGGCGACGAGGTTTGAGCAAAAGGAATCTTTATAACATGGTAAAATTTTATGATGTTTATAGCCGACCTATATTCATTGACCGTATTTCACAATTAAATATCAATGAATTTGTGCAGTTGCCAACTGCACAATTAGAAACAACGAATAACGTTTGTTAACAGTTTATCAGCGAGTTAAAAGGTCTTCGTGCCGGGACGATATAGGGACGGTAATAAGCGAAAAAACGACCAAAAACGGCAATAATCAAAAATGTAACTATTTGAAAATCAGTTATTGCTGCATTGAAAAGAGGAGTACATAAATTCCCTCTCTTTCCGCAAAACGTTTAAACTGGTTGAGGTTTCTCAACCAGTTTTTTTGTAACGTGCCTGTGGTGATGCAAAAAAACTTGCTGTCATGCTCCTTATTAGGAAAATTCTCGTTAATTTTGCACTCAATTAGAAAAATAAGAAAAAAAGACGTATTTAGTGGGAAAAAAGAAGAACTTGCCTCTACTTGAGGACTTTGAGATAACCGGCGTGGCTGCCGAGGGCAAGAGCCTGGGGCGCTGGAACGACATGGTGGTGTTTATACCCTATGGAGCACCGGGCGATGTGGCGCGCGTGAAGATAACCCGCAAGAAGCACAGCTTTGCCGAGGGGGTGATTGACTGTCTTGTCAAGCCTAGTGAGCTGCGCGTGGAGCCCATGTGTCAGCACTTTGGCACTTGTGGTGGCTGCAAGTGGCAGCATTTGCCCTACGACTACCAGTTGCGATGCAAGCAGCAGCAGGTGGTCGACGCACTTGAGCGCATCGCTAAGGTGCCGTTGCCGGCTATCAGTCCCATTCTTGGATCAAAGAAGACCACCCACTACCGCAACAAGCTGGAGTTCACCTTCAGCAACAAGTGCTGGCTCACGCCCGAGCAGATGCGCAGTGGCGAGGAGTTTCCCAATCGCAATGCCGTGGGGTTCCACATTCCGGGTGGCTTTGACAAGGTGCTTAACATCGAGAACTGCTGGTTGCAGGACGACATCAGCAACCGGCTGCGCCTCTTCCTGCGCGACTATGCCCAGCAGCGCGGCTACACCTTCTACGACATTCGCAACAATGTGGGCCTTATGCGCACCATCATGATTCGCACCGCCAGCACCGGCGAGTTGATGCTGGTTGTGGTTTTCGGCGAGGACAACGAGGCCGCTATTGCCGATGTGATGGGGGCTGTGAAAGAGCAATTCCCGCAAATCACCTCATTGATGTATGTGGTCAACCTCAAGGTCAACGACTCGCTCACCGACCAGGAATTTATCCTCTACAGCGGTCGCGACTACATCGAGGAAGAGATGGAAGGCCTGAAATTCCGCGTGGGACCCAAGTCGTTCTACCAGACCAATAGCGAGCAAGCCTACGAATTATATAAGGTGGCGCGCAATTTCGCGGGCCTCACGGGTAAAGAGCTAGTCTATGACCTCTACACCGGCACCGGCACGATTGCCAACTTTGTGGCTCGACAGGCGCGGGAGGTAATAGGTATTGAATATGTCCCCGAAGCAATTGAGGACGCTAAACTTAACTCGCGCATTAACGGCATTGAGAACACCAAGTTCTTTGCCGGCGACATGAAAGACGTGCTAACCGGCGAGTTTGTGGCCTATCATGGCATCCCCGACGTCATGATTGTTGACCCGCCTCGCGCAGGCATGCATGAAGACGTGGTGCGGGTCATCCTGAATGCCGAACCACAGCGCATTGTGTATGTGAGCTGCAATCCAGCCACTCAGGCTCGCGACATTGCCTTGCTCGACAAGAAATATCGTGTTGAGGCAGTTCAGCCCGTCGACATGTTTCCCCACACCCATCACGTTGAAAACGTGGCACTGCTAGTGCGCAAATGAGAAAAACACTCATAGTCCATATCGTATTTTTCCTTTTTATCCTTGGCGTGGCAACCATGACAAGGGCACAAAGCGTACCCGAGGGCTACACCTCTATCAAGGGAGTGGTGGTCGACTCGATTACCGGCGAAGGCCTACCTTATGCGCAAATATTTCTCACGGGGACACAAACAGGTGCGCTGACCAACGACAAAGGGGGCTTTACAATAATCACAGGAGTGATTTTTGATAAAGTGAAGGTTAACTATGTGGGTTATCAAACTCAGGAGATAGAAGTCCCTCTAGGCCGTCACACCGACTTGGAAATCAAGCTGGTGCCCACCACTGTCATGCTCAACGAGGTGATAGTGCGCAAGGCTGCCAAGTATGTCAAGAAGGGCAACCCCGCGGTGGCATTTGTCGAGAAACTGCGTGCACGCCGCAACATGTACAACCCTCGCGATCATGAGTATTACAACTACGATAAGTACGAGAAAGTATCGTTTGGCCTGAACAATTTCAACGCTGCCAGCAGCAAGAATCTCATTGCCCGGAATTTCAAGTTCCTCAAGGAATATGTCGACACGAGCGACATCACCGGCAAGATGGTGCTGCCGTTGTCAATACAGGAGAAAGTGAGCCAAGAGCACTACCGCAAGTCACCATCAGCTCATCGCGAGGTGGTGATGGCGACCAATCATGCCGGCATCGACGACCAGCACGACACCGAGAGCCTCAAGCGCTTCATCGACGATGTGTTCCGCGAAATGGACATCTACGGCAACGACATCACTTTCATGCAAAACCGTTTCGTGAGTCCGCTCTCGAGCATTGGCACCGACTTCTACAAGTATTATCTCGACACCGTGATGGTCGACGGCCAGCAGTGCTACGAGCTCACCTTCACTCCCTTCACAACCGAGACCTTCGGCTTCCTGGGCCGGCTCTACGTTCCGGCGGCCGACACCACCATGTTCATCTCAAAAATCAAGATGAACGTGCCCCACAGGATTAACCTTAACTACGTTAATCAGGTCTATCTTGAGCAAGACTATATCAAGGCCCCCGACGGAAGCCGCCTCAAGGTGCGCGACGACCTGATGGTAGAGTTCCAGATAGCTCCCAAGACCCCCGAAATCTATGCCCGGCGGCAAACTTTCTACGACGGTCACAACTTCAAGGCTCCTAAAGACTTGAGCGTCTTTGACCAGAGTGCCGAGGTGATTACAACCCAGTCGAGGCGGCAAGACGAGAACTACTGGATGGCCCACAGGCCCGTGGTGGCAGTAAAGAACGAGCACACCGTCAAGGACATGCTCACACGGTTGCGCAAGTCAAAACTCTTTTACTGGTGCGAGAAGGTTGTGACCACGCTCGTGAGCGGCTACATCAACACAAGCCGCAACGCTCACGACAGCAAGTTTGATATAGGCCCCATGAACACTCTCATCAGCGGCAACTCGCTCGAGGGAGCCCGTTTCAGGCTTGGAGGCATGACAACTGCAAGGCTCAACAAGCGGTGGTTTGGCAAGTTCTATGTGGCCTATGGCACCCGCGATGAGAAGTTCAAGTATATGGGGCAAGTGGAATACTCGTTTGTCGACAAGAAAATTCATCCCAACGAGTTTCCTGTCAACTCATTGCGCCTCATGCACCGCTACGACGTCGACAAGCTGGGGCAACACTACCTCTACACCAATGCCGACAACGTGTTTCTAGCCCTCAAGCGACAGAAGGACAACAAGATGATTTACTTGCGCGAGACGGTGCTTGAATACAAGCTCGAGACCCAGGCGGGATTCTCGCTGACGGCATCGGTGCAACATCTGCGCCACGAGGCATCGCGATTCCTGCCATTTATCGACGGCTTTAAAACCTCATTCGGCCACTACAACACGGCAGGATTTAACATCACGCTACGCTATGCTCCGGGCGAGAAATTCTACCAGACACGCTCTTTCCGCATCCCCATCAACCAGGACGCGCCGGTGTTCACCCTCTCTCACACCTTCATGCCGCGAGGCTTCCTGGGTAGCGACTACACCATTAACAAGACCGAGGCCAGAATCCAAAAACGATTTTGGTTCTCGGCATTCGGCTACACCGACATTATCCTGCGAGCAGGCAAAATTTGGAGCAAGGTGCCTTATCCTGAGTTGCTGTTGCCCAACGCCAACCTCTCATTCACCATTCAGCCCGAGTCGTTTGCACTCATGAACGCCATGGAATTTGTCAACGACCAGTACATCTCGTGGGACGTGACCTACTGGATTAACGGCGCTATTCTCAATCGCATTCCATTACTCAAGCGCCTCAAGATGCGTGAAGTGCTGTCGTTCCGAGGCCTGTGGGGCAAGCTCACCGACAAGAACGACCCATCGCTAAACCCCGAACTGCTGCAATTCCCCGCCAACGCCCTTTGCATGAAGATGGGCAAGCGACCCTACATGGAAGTGGGTGTGGGACTCGACAACATACTCACATTCCTCCGCGTTGACTACGTGTGGCGCATCAACTACCGCGACACCCCAGGCATCAACCGCAGCGGTGTTCGCATCGCCATGCACTTCACTTTCTAATAAATATTTTCATCAGGTAGAACTCAGATGTCGTTTTTCATCTAGCCTATCCTGTGGTGAATTGCTTTCAAATTTGTATCTTTG
>DGWL01000006.1:0-951 GCA_002396125.1 Porphyromonadaceae bacterium UBA4259 | reverse complement strand
TTTCAAGTGGATTGGTTGGCATCCCAAATGCTTGTGTGCAAGCGCACCGATAACTATTGAAGGTGATGAGAAGCGTGAGTTTTACCGCCGTATGCTAGCTGGTGAGGATATGAGCAACTATGTGTCGCCGAATGCTATAACCGATGTGCCCGAGGCTTATAAGTAGTATGTGCGTGAGCATATAGACGAGATTGTTAGTGCGGATTTGCGAGGCAAGCTCGCTTGGCACTTCCGTGACAATCGCAAGTATTGGGAAAATATAGAGCTCAGTAAGCTGGTAGATAAAGCGTCGATAGCGGAAGACCAACATATTGAGCGCAACAGAGCGGAGTATGAAAGATACAAAAATGACTCTAACTACAAAGATGTAGAGTTTAATGAAGATAATGGGGGTTTAAGAGCGACACACATAAAGCACACATTCGATAAGAAAAAAGGCTGGTATGAAGAAGAAGCGCAGAGAATAGGCTTTAATGAGGGGCACTCTGTTATTCTAGGCAAAGAAGACCACACAAAATACAAGGTAAAGAATAACGAAGGCTTCTGGGATGAAATGGCAATGGAAACGGCGGGCGCGGAAACTTGCTCGTCGGCAAACATAAGAAACGCTCTAAAACACTGTGCAAAAAAACCTGATGTACAAGTTGCTGTTATATTTTTACCAGAGGAATACAACCTTTATGAGATACACAAAGGAATAGCAAGATACAACGGTTTGCGTAGAACTTCCCAGTGGAAAGAATTTGAGAAGATAGTATTTATACATAATGGCAAGATAATGTAAAAAAAGCTACATTTGCTTTGGAACAACTGTAGCTTCAATGAGCGAGGGACGAGTTTCTAATGTTTTCTCGCATCCCTCGCATCGCAAAATTAAATACTATTTCTCAATCTACAAAATAATTTGCAAATTTTTCACTATACTTCCTCTAACTCAATCTGTAAGAAACT
>DGWL01000098.1 GCA_002396125.1 Porphyromonadaceae bacterium UBA4259 | reverse complement strand
TGTAACAGGCGCGGCATTCACGGTAATGGCCAGGCTCATGCAAAGCACGAGCAAGGCAAAAAATCGTTTGCTTGTCATTTTTTAAAAGTGATAAGTTGGTTTATGTAAATATCTTTGAAAATCTTATGGTTGCTGCTTGTCCTAAAAAAAAAGCGCCACAAATATACAGTATTTTTAATCATTCGACAAAATTTTTCAACGAATAATACTAAAAGCTGCAATTATATCGCTCATTTTCACCATCAGCCCATGGAAGCATACAACATTCACTAAAAGCGTCATTTTTCAATTTAAAAAAACGTTTTTCTTGCACATCTCATTTTGTGTTGCTACTTTTGCAGATAGAACATCGAAGCTTGTAAATACACATTAATTTTATATAAACAACGTTTACTGAACTATGTCTAAGAAAATAACCGACAAAGTCACATGGGTTGGAAAAGTTGACTGGGAACTCACTCATTTCCATGGCGACGAGCTCTCCACTCATCGTGGCTCGAGCTACAATTCCTATCTCATCCGCGACAAGAAAACCGTGCTCATCGACACTGTGTGGGGACCCTATGACCGCGAGTTTGTGGCCCGACTCAAGGAAGTTGTTGATCTCAACAGTATTGACGCGGTGATTATGCAGCACAACGAGAGCGACCACAGCGGCGCGCTGCCCGAGCTCATGCGCTTCATCCCCGATGTGCCCATCTATTGCACAGCCAAGGGCAAGGCAATTATCCAGGGCCATTATCATCAAGACTGGAACTTCGTGACCGTGAAAACCGGCGACACGCTCGAGCTTGGCGACAGCACGCTCACATTCATCGAAGCTCCCATGCTCCACTGGCCCGACACAATGTTTACCTACATGGACGGTGAGAACATTCTTTTCAGTAACGACGGCTTCGGTCAGCACTATGCTACCGAGTCGCTCTACGACGATTGCGTCGACATGGCCGAGATGCTCTATGAGGCAAAGAAATACTATGCCAACATTCTCGCACCTTTCAGCATGATGGTCACTCGCAAGCTTAATGAGATTCTTGCCATGAACCTGCCGCTGAGCATGGTGTGCCCAAGCCATGGCGTGATTTGGCGCAAGAACATTGGACTCATCATTGAGAAATATCAGCAGTGGGCCGCCAATTATCAGGAGAATAAAATCACTATCGTCTATGACACCATGTGGAACAGCACCCGCACCATGGCGCAAGAGATTGCACGTGGCATTCAGGAGGTTGACAACGACGTGGAGATTAAGATTTATAACGCCGCTAAGGAAGACAAGAACGATGTCCTCACCGAGATTTTCTCGTCGAAGGCTGTGCTTGTGGGCTCGCCCACAATCAACAACGGTCTTGCCCATGCGGTCACCGGCTTGCTCGAGATGGCCAAGGGCATGAAGCTCAAGAACAAGAAGGCCGCGGCATTTGGCAGTTATGGCTGGAGCGGCGAGGGCATCAAGTTGCTCACCGGTCTGCTCCAGGGTTGCGGTTTCGAGGTCATCAACGATGGCATCCGCATCCAGTGGGTACCCGACCAAGCCGCCATCGACCAGTGCCGTGCCTATGGGCGCGACCTGGCACAAGCGTTGCAATAACCAATAGCGGCAAAAATCAGATTGCTCTCGTTCTTTGCGTCATGGCAAGGAACGAGAGCTTTTTTATTGGTAATGGCAACATTTTATCAAATTATTATAAATCTTGCCGCATTTTTTGGTTGAGCCGCAAGTTTTTTCTATTTTTACACGTTGAAAATGGAAAAGACACTAAATGACATCAGTGACTAAGGCTGGCTATAATGCGAGTGTCGGCTTTAACCATTTTCACTGGTATACTTGTTTACCCATTTACTTGAAAAATACTATGGACTTATTACTTCCTAACAAAATAACAGGGCAAAAAGGTGAAATCCTGCGCGAGCCAAGGCAGGTGACAGTGATAGGTGCCAATGGTGCCGGCAAGACGCGCTTTGTCAACAAGCTCATAGAGCAGTGCGGCGAGCAAGCCTACCGCATCTCGGCGCTGCGGGCGCTGTTCCCCGTGGAACAGGAGGAACAAGCACTCAAGGGCTCTATAAGTGAGCGCTTCGACAAGTTCAACCGCAACATGCAGCAAGTGGTCAACACCGCCAAGAGCGAGTTTGACAAGCTCACCTATGTGATGATGGTCGACGAGTTTCGCAGCCTCATGAACTTCAAGGCTCACCAGCTCATGAAGGAGGAAATGGAGTTCCCCAAGACCAAGCTCGACCAGGTGGTGAAGATGTGGCAAGAGGTGTTCCCAAAGAACAAGATTCTGCGTGAGAACGGTAAGTTGCTTTTCGCTACCGAGGGTCAAACCGACAAGTACTCGTCGTTGCGCTTGAGCGATGGAGAGAAAGCTGTGCTATATTACCTGGGAGCGGTTCTCTATGCCATGCCCGATGCCGTTATCTTCGTCGACGACCCCGAAACATTTATTCACCCTTCAATCATGCAGACTCTGTGGAACGTGATTGAGGAAATGCGCCCCGATTGCACCTTTGTCTACAGCACTCACGATATTGACTTCGCCAGCTCACGCATCGACAACAAGTGCATCTGGGTCAAGGATTTTAATCCCGAGCAACAGACTTGGGACTATGAGGTGTTGCAGTCGAGCAGCAACTTGAGCGACAGTCTTTACATCGACCTGCTGGGCACGCGCAAGCCTGTCCTCTTTGTTGAGGGCGACGAGGAGCACAGCATCGACTCACGCCTCTATTCACTCGTTTTCCCCGAGTACACTATCAAGCCGCTGGGCAGTTGTAACAAGGTGATTGAGAGTGTGCGCTCGTTCAATGGATTGCAGGGATTGCACCATCTCGACAGCTGGGGCATCGTCGACCGTGACCGCCGCGACGATAAGGAAGTGGAATACTTGCGCAAGCGAAAAATTCTTGTGCCTAACGTGGCCGAGATTGAGAATATTCTCATGCTTGAGGGTGTGATACGCGCTGTGGCGCGTCATCGCCACAAGAATGAGCACGACGTGTTCAATAGCGTCAAGCGTGCCGTCATCAAGAATTTCGACAACGAAATAAAGCAGCAGGCGTTGCAGCACACACGCCATCGTGTAAAGCACGATGTTGAGGTGCGTGTCGACATGAAGTTCCGCAATATCAGCGCTCTCGAGGACCACATGATCGACCTCGTCAACGAGATTAATCCGCGTGGCATCTATGAGCATTTGTGCCGTGAGTTCCACGTCTATGTTCAAAAGAAAAATTATGACGAGGTGCTGCGGGTATATAACCAGAAGCTCATGCTCACCCAGAGCGGCGTGGCCGGGCTCGTGGGACTCAAAAGTCGTGAGGAATACATCAAGGCTGTTCTCAAGATTCTCAAGGGCAACGGGCGCGACGCCAGCGACATACGCTCGGCTATCAAGCAATGTTTCGGCCTAGAGCAACCCTCGGCCAGCGATTCAGTTCAGGAGAGCGTGACCGAGGCCAATTAACTGGTCAAATAAAACACAACTGCGGCTGGCACTTGATGATGGTGCCAGCCGCAGCTGTTATACTCGTCTTGAAGCCGGTGGAAGTCGTGATTATATTACTCGTCTACCATTCCCGCCGGTAAAAAACTCAATCGCTCGTCAATCTTGAGCAAGTTGTCGTTATTGATTTTGTTGCCCACATTGCTCACCTTGATGATGCGGCAAGCGCTGCGGTAGCGGGCGTTATAGTAGCTCTCGCTCGAGTGGCTCACGGTGATGCCGCGGCGGGTTGAGGCGTGGATGAACGAGAAATCATGACCGTTACCGTCGACAGCGGTCACGATGCCCACATGGCCAATGCCGGGTCGGTTGGCACGTCCGCCAAAGAACACCAGGTCGCCGGGCTTGAGCTGACTGCGGTCAACGCGATCGCCATTGTGGAGCTGATATCGGCCCATGCGAGCCAGCTTGTAGCCAAACTTGTTGAAAACGTAGCTTGTGAATCCCGAGCAATCAAAGCCGCGGGGAGTGGTGCCGCCCCAGCGATAGGGCACGCCACGAAACTTGTGGGCAAAGCTCAGCAGGCTGTTGACCTGTAGCTCGGCGTCTACGTGATTAGTAATTATTGTGGGATTATTGTTGATGCCCGAGGAGAGCGAAAGTTTGTCGGGGGTCGGTTCCCCGGCTGTTGCGGTAAATGATGTTGTTGAAATTGATAATAATGTGTAAATAAGTGCTTTAGATAATAACTTCATTACTCTTGTTATTTGTGATTATCAGGCCCGAGAGGTGTTACTCAACACGTTGGTTCTTGAGCCGTTAATTTCGATTTGACGATGCAAAGTTAAGGAAGTTGATCCACCTTGGCAACCTCTCTAAAGGTTCTGTAACATTTACAAAAGTAAATGATAGTCACTTACAATTTGTCACTAACTACGACTGCCACAAGCCTTCGCGGCAGTTCTCCTTTTTAAACTTCGTTGATTAAAAAATGAACAAAAAAACACTTTTTAACTTAAAATGGCATCCTTTAAAGAAGAAATGAGATGTGAGAAGTGAGATGTGGGGGATGAGTTCTATACTATTTAATTATAATAATGTCCCACTATTATTTAAAACGTTTTCGCGATAAGAGTATATCATTTGGCGTATTTCAATCAACTCTGTAGACAATCTTCTCATCCTGCGGGAATGAGGCTGTGATTTTGTATATTTCCAAAGATAGATTATAAGCCCTTCTCCATAAAATCAAAGTCTTAAAATCAATCATTAAAGAATATCATAAAAATAGTTTTACCTCTTAAATCTCATCTCTGAAATCTCAAATCTGGAATTTATCCCCGATTGATATTGACAATCGCAGCTCCCAGGTTGTCGACGATATCGCTGGCGATAACACTTTGTTCACCGTTCTTGCTGGCGGCAAGGTCGCCGGCGAGACCGTGGATGTAAACTCCCATCCAGGTGCTTGCGTCGGGTGAATAGCCTTGGGCAATCAGGCCCGAAATGACACCGGTGAGCACGTCGCCACTACCGGCTGTTGCCATGCCTGGATTACCGCTGCTGTTGATATACACCTTGCCGTCGGGGCGCACAGTCATGGTGTAGCGACCCTTGAGCACGATGGTGATGTCGTGCATCTTCGACACATTGATGGCGCGCTTGAGGCGTTCCTCATCGCTGGTGATGCGGTTGCCGTTCTTGTTCTTCTGGAACAGGCGGTCAAACTCCCCGGTGTGAGGCGTGATAATAGAACCCTTGGGAATGCTTCGCAGCAGCATGGGGCGGGCTGCGATACAGTTGAGGGCGTCGGCGTCGAGCAAGCAAGGCTTGCGATAGTTCTTCAAGAAGTGGTCGACGGCATCAACCGTTTCGTCGCTGGTGCCCATGCCGGGACCCAGAGCCACCACGCTGTAGCGGTGCTTGTTGTTAATCATGGTGGTGCAGATGTCGCTGGTGTCGGCCTCAAAGAGAGCCTCGGGGCATGACGTCTGCATGATGGTGTTGGCACTGGCGGGTCCGTGAACTGTCACCAGACCTGTGCCTATGCGCAATGCGCCGCGTGCCGCAAGTATTGCGGCTCCCATCATTCCGTAGCTGCCGGCAATGAGATAGAGCGTGCCGTTGTCATACTTGTTGATGAATGGGTAAAGTGGTTTGAGCATGTCCTTCACATCTTCCTTCTCAATGAGATAGAAGTCGGCTGGAGTAGAGGCGATTGCCTCACGGCTGAGGTCGATGTCGAGCACTATGCATTCACCGATGTGCTCGGCATTCTCGCTGAAGAAGAATGACAGCCGCTTAGCGCCGAAGGTGAGAGTGAGGTCGGCACGGATGATATTGCGACGGTCACTGCCTTCGTTCCACTCGCCAAAGAGGCCCGATGGAGTGTCGATGGCCACAATATAGGCATCGCTATTGTTGATGTATTGCACCAGCGAGGTGTAACCGCCCTTGAGAGGGCTGTGTAGTCCCGAGCCAAAGAGCCCGTCAATGACCACATCATTGGGGCCGAGTTCGGGAGGATTAAAATTATCGACAATCTCGGTGAAGTCAACATCGCCCATGTCGATGAGGCGCTGGCGATTGGCTGCGCAACACTGACTCAGGTGCGACGACTTGATGTTGAACAGGAACACTTCGGGGCGGTAGCCTTGCTCATAGAGCATTCGGGCAACAGCCAGAGCGTCGCCTCCATTATTGCCGGGACCGGCAAAGATTACCATGCGCTTCGATGTGCGCCACCGTGATATTATCTCATAAGCTACAGCCGATGCTGCGCGCTCCATCAAGTCGAGCTCACTTATGCCCTCACTCGCAATGGTCTCGCTGTCAATTTTCTTGATAGCCTCGTTGGTAAATATTTTCATGTCACAAATATCTCGTTTTTACTACTTTACCGCGCCTCTATTCATCCTCTAAAGTCGCTGCCAAGCTCCCTCGGCCGCAACCCACAGGCGCTATCTTTCATTTCAAACCACAAAGTTATGAAATAAAAAAATAATTCACTAAAAAATGTTCAAAAAAAAATGCGTCAGTCGCAATTTTTTCAAGTAAAACATTATAGTGGGTGGAGATTAATAAGTCAAAAATAAAAAAATCCCCGGCGCCATGGTGGGCGCTGGGGATGATGATGTGGATGGATTATGTGTTACTGTTTCACGCTGAGTTTGCATATTTCCACGATTGTCATCATGGCTTTTTCCATAGCTTGTATTGAGACGTACTCATAGCGTCCGTGCATGTTCATGCCACCGGCGAAGATGTTGGGGCAGGGGAGACCCTTGAACGAGAGTTGAGCTCCGTCGGTTCCGCCGCGTATGGGTTGAACTTTGGGCTTGACGCCGGCGTTGCGCATAGCCTGCTCGGCAACGTCGATGATGTGCATGACTGGTTCAATCTTCTCGCGCATGTTGTAGTACTGATCCTTGATTTCGGCTGTTGCGATGTCGCCGTAGGTGCCATTGATGAAGTCGACGAGTCGTTGAATCTCGCGCTTGCGTTGCTCGAAGCGCTCACGGTCGTGGTCGCGGATGATGTAGGTGAGGGTGGTTTGTTCCACGGTGCCCTCAATGCCCACGATGTGGTAGAATCCCTCATAACCCTCGGTGGTAGCCGGGGTCTCACTTTGTGGCAACAGTGAGGCGAGCTTGTTGGCAACGAGAATGGAGTTGATCATCTTGTTCTTTGCCATGCCGGGATGCACGTTGAGGCCCTTGATGGTGATGCGAGCGCTGGCTGCGTTGAAGTTTTCATACTCGAGTTCTCCCTCATAGCCGCCATCCATTGTATAGGCCCAGTCGGCGCCGAATTTCTCTACGTCAAACTTGTGAGCGCCAAGACCAATTTCCTCGTCGGGGTTAAAGCCGATGCGAATCTTGCCGTGCTCCACTTCGGGATGCTGCTGGAACCACTCCACTGCGCTCACTATCTCGGCGATGCCTGCTTTATCATCGGCACCTAGCAGTGTGGTGCCGTCGGTGACGATGAGGTCCTGACCCATGTGGTCGTTGAGCTCGGGGAACTGGTCGGGTGCAAGCACGATGTTTTGCTCCTGGTTGAGAGTGATTGCGCCGCCATCGTAGTTCTCAACAATGCGTGGGTTAACGTTGAGGCCGCTCATGTCGGGGGCAGTGTCCATGTGGGCTATAAATCCTAGCGTGGGAGCCGGCTTGGTAGTGTTGGCTGGCAGTGTTGCATAGAGGTAGCCGTTATCGTCAAGCTCGATGTCGCTCAAGCCCATTTCTTCCAGGTCCTGCTTGAGAGCCTTGGCAAAAACCATTTGCCCTGGGGTTGAAGGTGTTACGCCAGTATTTTCGTCGCTGGTGGTTTCAAACTTCACGTACTTTAAAAAACGATCAATCAATGGTTTGTTCATAATGGTAGTTATTCGTTAGTTTATGTTTTGTCAAGTGAATGATTTCTTTTTGCAAAAATACAATTTTATCGTGAGAAATAATGGAAAAGACGTGAATTTTTGTCAATTTAGACAGACAGTGAAATGGGTGAGTTGTGATTTTTACATTTGTTATAGATTATTTTCTAATTTTTTGTGTTTTATTGAAAAAAAGTATTTACCTTTGTGATTGTAATATACAATCTATAAATAAATCGCCATGTTAACCCAGATTTATAACGGTCACATTCTCACCCCTTCGGGGTGGATTAATGAGGGTTCGCTGCTCTTCGACGACTCGAGGATTGTGGAGATTCGCAAGAATAGCCACCTTGAGCCACGTGCCGAGCTTGCGGTGAACGCTCAGGGGATGCACGTGGTGCCTGGAGGCATTGAGCTGCACTGCCACGGCGGTGGTGGGCACGACTTCATGGAAGGCACTATGGAGGCATTTAATGAGGCCGTTATGGCTCACAGGCGTCATGGAACAACGGCGATTTTCCCCACCTTGTCGTCGGCATCTTTGGCTATGATTGAGGCTGCGGCGCAGGTGTGCGACGAGCTCATCGAGGATCCGTTCAGCGGAGTGATGGGCCTGCATCTCGAGGGACCTTATTTCAATCCCTTGAAAGCTGGCGCGCAAATGCCCGAGCTCATACGCCTTCCCGACCCCGAGGAGTATCATCATGTGGTTGAGGATTTCAACTGCGTGAAGCGTTGGGACTCGGCTCCCGAGCTTCCCGGTGCAGTTGAAATGGGGCCTTACCTGCTCAAGAAAGATGTGTTGCCTGCTATTGCCCACACCGCGGCCGAGTTTGACGAGGTGAAGGCTGCTTATGATGCGGGCTACTCCCACGCCACTCACTTCTATAATGGTATGCCGGGATTTCACAATGTGCGCGAGTTTAAGCACGCCGGCACAGTAGAGGCGGTTTACTTGATGGAGAACATGACTGTGGAGATGATTGCCGATGGCATTCATGTGCCGCCCACGTTGCTCAAGCTGGTCTACCACATGAAGGGTGTGGAACGTACAGCCTTGATTACCGATGCCCTGGCTGTAGCCGCCAGCGACAGCAATAAGGCTTTCGACCCGCGCGTTATTATTGAAGATGGAGTGTGCAAACTTGCCGACCGCTCGGCGCTGGCAGGCAGCATTGCCACAATGGACCGCCTCATCAAGACCGCTGTGCAAATGGCCGAAATTCCGCTTCACGACGCTTGCCGCATGGTGGCCGAGACTCCAGCGCGCATCATGGGTATCTACGATCGCAAGGGATCCCTGCAGCGAGGCAAGGATGCCGATATCCTGTTGCTCGACGATGACCTTAATCTGCAAGCCGTCTATTCGATGGGCCGTAAGGTTTGAGCGGCTTTCTTAGTGAGGCCTGTGGTCAATTAATTCGTTTAATTTTAGATAATCGCAATAATTAAAGTGAATAATTTTTGGCGTTTTTTTTGAAAAAATCGTCACAGTTGTTGCACAGGTGAAAAAAATGACTTACCTTTGCAGTCGCAATTGAGAAATCGTTGCTGTAACATGGTGGAATTAGCTCAGCTGG
>DGWL01000023.1 GCA_002396125.1 Porphyromonadaceae bacterium UBA4259 | reverse complement strand
GCAAAGTTAGCAACTAAAAATTCACTTCCAAAGCGATTAAGCAAGTTTAACTATAGTGTAGTGAATTTCTTTTGTAACTTTGCGGCACAAATATCAAGTAAATCATGCGCATCTCTAAAATTAATCGTGAAATATTGAGCATCTCTCTCCCCGCCATTGTTGCCAACATTGCCGAGCCACTGCTGGGACTGCTCGACACTGGCATAGCGGGCCACCTGGGAGCACCGCAATTCATTGGCGCAGTGGCTGTGGGAGCAATGATGATGAACGTGCTATACTGGAATTTCGGCTTCCTGCGCATGGGAACGTCGGGACTCACGGCACAAGCCTTCGGCAGCGGCTCACTCCAGGCTCAAATCAGCACCCTCGAGCGCTCAAGTGCCATCGCTTTGATTGCCGGTGCAGCAATGGTGCTACTGCAGGAGCCGTTGCGGTGGCTACTGCTGGCAATCATGAGCCCCTCGGCGGCAGTGGCATCGCTTGCCTCAACCTATTTCATGATAGTGGTGTGGGGAGCGCCCGCCGTGCTACTCACCATGTCGCTCAAAGGGTGGTTGCTGGGCATGCAAGACTCGCGCAGCCCCATGCTCATCTCAATTGGCGTCAATGTCCTCAATGTGGTGATTAGTATTATTGCCGTCTATGGCCTTGGCCTGGGATTCAAGGGCATTGCGCTGGGCACGCTGGTCTCGGTGTGGGTGGGCGTGATTTATGCCCTCTGGCGAGTGCGCAAGCGCTTTGCCGGCATTGCACGCAGCGTGCGCATCGTCAGGGCCTTCAAGCTCAAGGGTAGCGGCCGTTTCTTCAAGGTGAGTGGCGACATTTTTGTGCGCTGTATCTTCATGCTCGTGGTGAACATGTACTTCATTCGTGCAGGAGCCCGTGGCGGCGACTTAGTGCTTGCAGTGAACACCATGATGCAGCAATTGTTTCACCTCTACAGCTATTTCATGGATGGCATCGCCTTTGCCGGCGAGGCCGTAGCCGGCAAATACTTTGGCGCTCGCAACTACCCAAGCATGCACCGTTGCGTGCGGTGGCTTTTCGTGTGGAGTGCTGCCGTCACCGCAATCTTTGTCTTGGCCTATAGCGTATTCCCCCACTCCATCTTTTCGCTCTTCACCAGCGACAGCGTTGTCGTAAACGAGGCCATGCGCTATCACTGGTGGTGCTCATTGGTGCCGGTGGTGAGCATGGTGGCCTTTGTGTGGGACGGGGTGTTCATTGGCGTGACGGCCACTCGCGGCATGCTCATCGCTGTTGTCACTGCCTGCGCCGCGTTCTTCGCCCTCTATTTTTCCCTGCCCACCGCCTGGGGCAACCATGCCCTGTGGATAGCTTTCATGGGGTTTCTTGCCACTCGTAGCCTGGTGCAGAGCGCCCTATGGTCGGTAAAGTGGAAAAAGATGGACTGAGACACCCAAGTTTTACTTGATATAACAACTACACATCGGTATTTTGTAGTAAATTTGCAGCAAAAAATTCACGACTAATGAAAATAGGGAACATTGATTTGGGCAATAGACCGGTGATGCTGGCGCCAATGGAAGACGTTACCGACTTGTCGTTTCGTCGCATTTGCCGCGAGCAGGGGGCCGATATGGTCTACACCGAGTTTGTGAGCGCCGATGCCGTGATTCGCAACATCGACAGCACCTTGCGCAAGATGATAATCAATCCCGGTGAGCGACCGGCGGCAATTCAAATTTACGGCCGCGAAGTGGAACCCATGGTTGAGGCCGCCCGCATAGCGCAGGAAGCGAAACCCGACGTGATTGACCTTAACTTTGGCTGCCCTGTGAAGAAAGTTGCTCGCAAGGGGGCAGGTGCCGGCTTGCTTCGCAATGTTCCGTTAATGCTCGAAATCACCCGCGAGGTGGTTAAGGCCGTCGATGTGCCCGTCACCGCCAAGACCCGCCTGGGCTGGGACTGCAACAGCAAGATAATTGTTGATCTTGCCGAGCAGTTGCAAGATTGTGGCATCAAGGCTCTCACTATCCATGGCCGCACGCGCTCACAGATGTATAACGGTGAGGCCGACTGGACTCTCATTGGCGAGGTGAAAAACAATCCACGCATGGCAATTCCAATAATTGGCAACGGTGATATCACCAGTGCCGAGAAACTGGCACTCTACTACGACCGCTACGGCGTTGACGGCATCATGGTGGGTCGTGCCTCAATAGGGTGCCCATGGGTTTTCAGGGAGATGAAACATTATCTGCTTCACGGCACCTTACCCACTATCACTCGCCACGAGAAGATGGAGCTGATTCGCCGCCAAATCAACGAGAGTATCGACCGCATCGACGAGTATCGCGGCATTCTCCACATTCGCCGCCACCTCGCCGCCACACCCCTGTTCAAGGGCATCAAGAATTTCCGCGACACACGCATCGCCATGCTTCGCGCCAACACTCAGGCCGAACTAAACGACATCCTTAATCACATCGAAAACGACATTCTCCCCGCGCTTGACCGGGAGCAATAGACAATTGCGGCATAACTAAAAAACTATTCTTGCCACAGCCTTGCGCACATTGCTCAAGGCCACAGTGGTGAGCATTGCCTGTTCCAGTGGCATGCCTGCAGGCGTGACCGGAATCACCTGAGCAAAACCCGCGCCCAAGAAATCGACCGAGTCGTCGCAACTGCCGCACACGGCAACTACCGGCACATCGTGCATCATGGCCGCGCGCAGAACGGCAGCCGGCACCTTTCCCTGCAGGGTTTGCGCATCGAGGCGACCCTCTCCTGTGATGACCAGGTGAGCCTGAGCCAAGGCATCATCAAAGCCCGCCATCTTGAGTAACTCTTGAGCTCCCGGCTTGACCTTTGCCCCAAGCACCGCAATCATTGCCGCTGCAACCCCACCCGCAGCACCGGCACCAGGTGTTGATGAAACTTCGTGACCATATAATCCGGCAATATTAACCATTCCTTTTTCGAGTTGTTCTACCTGCCGCGGTGTTGCCCCCTTTTGTGGAGAAAACATGCGCGCTGCACCTGTGCGTCCGGTGAGAGGGCTCACCACATCGGTCAGTAGAGTAAACTCCGCTTCACGAGCCTGAGAGCTCAAGCCGCCAGTGTCGATGACATTAACACGCGCCAAGCTCTCGCCGCAAGGCTTTAAAATGCGATTATCACAATCGAGAAATCTCACTCCCAAGGCCGAGAGCACCCCCATGCCGGCATCGGTTGTTGCACTCCCACCCAAGCCTAGCACGATGTGCCGTGCGCCTTGTTGCAAAGCATGAGCAATCATCATGCCTGTGCCAAGAGTGGAGGCACGCATCGCGTCTCTCAAGCCGGCCGGCACCAGCGCGAGACCACTGGCTGTGGCCAGGTCCATATAGGCTGTTAAAGCCTGAGGGTCATAAAGATAGCGCGCCTCGACATCGGGCAATGAACTCAACGGAGCATGAACAATCACAGTTTGCTCCCGCACACCGTCGTGCAGCAGTTGCTTAAAGGCTTGCACAGTGCCATCACCGCCATCGGCTATGGGAAAAATCTTCACGCTAGCCGAGGGCTCACGTTCCACAACAGCTTGCTTGACAACATCACCCAACTGCCGCGACGTGGCGCATCCCTTGAACTTGTCGATAGCAATGAGAATGTCCACTGCGGTTGCACTTAGTCGACTTGCACAACAAGGTAATTGGTATATTGCCAAAATCGGTTGGGGTCGTGAATGCGCAGCACCTTCATGCCAGCGTCCACATCGTCGATTGAGTAGGACTGCTTGTCATGATTAGTGAGCACCTTCGCCTTCTTGCTATGAAGGTTAATCTCGTTGAGGGTGCGCTTGTCGGCCTTTGTAAAATAAGACTGCATGATATTGCTGCTCTGCATCACCTTGGTCTTGCGCAAGAAGCCGGTCTCGATAATCTTGTGGCTCTTAAGCTCGCTCTTCGACCCAATGGCATAGAAGCACTCGTTCATCTCGTTAGAGATTTTAACTATTTCCTCCTTAGCCTTCTGTGTCTCTTGATGCGCTTTCACGTTCTCGTTGCTCACCGTGGTGTTCACAACCTTGAGAGAGTCAACCTTCTGGTTCAGGCTCTTGATTTTAGTGTTGGCGGCATCTAGTTGTGTCGAGAGGTTGTCGATCATGCGCTGCTGGTCGGTAAGTTGTTGCTTAAGGTTGGCAATCGTCTGCAACATCGACTGGCGGTTTTCCTCCGAGAACTGGTTACTTGCCTCGCTTCGTGTGAGTTTTGCTTCAAGTTCGGCAAGGCGGTTCTGGCGGTTCTGAATAGAGTTCTTTATAAGTAAAATGTCATTGCGCAGCTCTTGCCGGCGGTCGGTAGTCTCCTGACTGAAGTTGGTTGTCGAGACAATTTGTTCCATCTCCTTAATCTCGCTCAAGCCATCGCTCACCTCATTAACCAGCGAACTGAGTGAGTTCATATAGTCTCGCGCCATGTTAAGTGAGTCGCGCAGCAGTGTGTTCTCATCGTTCAGAGCGGCATTCTCCCGGTCGTTGCTGGTGCTACTCTGTCCCTTGTCGCTTCCCGTGCAGGAAGCAAGGCTGGTAGCCATCACCACAAGGGCAACTATTAATAATTTAACTGATTTCATCGCAAGTAGTGTTTTGTTGCAAAGTGTTATATTTATTCTTGAATTGTGCGTACTTATCTACCTTAACCTGCTGTGGTGCTGGGCAACCGGCAACCACAATAACAATCTCGCCACGAGGCGATTGCTGCTTGAAATAGTCAAGGAGTTGCCGAAGGGTGCCGTTGTGGGTGGTGTCGTGGAGCTTGGAAATCTCGCGGCACACCGAAGCCTCGCGGTCGGCACCAAAGGTGTCGACAAACTGTTCCAAAGTCTTAACCAATCGCATGGGCGACTCATAGAAAATCATGGTGCGTTGCTCTTGAGCAAGTTGCTCAAGACGCGTGGCACGCCCTTTCTTGGCGGGCAAGAAGCCCTCGAAAGTGAAGCGTTCGCACGGCAAGCCCGAATTGACGAGAGCCGGCACAAATGCCGTGGCTCCCGGCAAGGTTTCCACCTCCACACCACGGTGCCTACACTCTCGTGACAGCATGAAGCCCGGGTCGCTTATACCCGGAGTGCCCGCATCGGTAACCAGTGCAATAGTCTCACCTGCCTCAAGCATGTCGACCACTTGCTTCACCGTTTCGTGCTCGTTAAACTTGTGATGGCTTCGCATGGGAGTGGTGATGCCATAGTGCTTCATGAGCACCGCGCTTGTGCGCGTGTCCTCGGCAAGAATTAGCGACACCTCGCTCAGAACCTTCACTGCGCGCGGTGTCATGTCTTCCAGATTTCCCACCGGAGTGGGCACCATGTATAATTTCCCTGCCATAGTCTTTTACTTGAACAGCCTTTTATTCTTTAAAGCCCAGGTCGATGAGCCTGACAAACTCTTTCACAACATCGTTGCTCGTGTCCCAGCCGAGTTCATCAGTAAGGTAGAGATGAGCATCATCAACATCGCGCTTGCACTGCAACGCAGCTATTGTTGCATCGAGCTTAGAGGCATCGCCATCGAAGAGTTCGCGCTGAAAAAGAAACCTGTCGTTGATGCTAAATGCCGCCATCAAGTCGCGTGCCTGCCGCGTTGACTTAGCCGGAGTCTCATTCTCTTTCTTGACAGGCTCTGCTCCCTTGAACACAGGTGGCCTAACGGCAGTTGCCGGCTCCACCGGCACAGTTACCGCAGGCTCGGGCTGCTGTGCGGGTTGAGAGGGTTGTTGCCGTGCTTCCACTTTCGCCTCAGGCACTTGCAACAGCGCAGCCATGCCAGTCACCTGCTGCACTTTTTCCTTGAATCGGTCAATAACCACTTGTGGCACATCGTCGCTGTGACGCTGCATCACCAAGAGCAGTCCCTCGAGCTCGTAGACTTGTGTGAGCAAATTCTCGATGCTTGCTTTCATACCTTAAAAACTTTGTTTCAACTTGCAAACATATAAAAAAATATTATACACAGCACCCTAAAATGAGAGTTTTTTTGAATAAAAAACCAAAATACTGCAATTTCCAGTTCTCACCATCATTAATGCTCAGGGTCGAAGATGCCTATCAAGAGGCGGTCAATCATGTTCTTGAGGTTGGGGCGGCTGCCGTGCCAGTTATTTACAAGAACAGCCCAGGCATATTGCGGCTCGTCGTTAGGATAATAGCCAACGTAGCACTGCACATCACGCATAGAACCCGACTTAACCGCAACATGATTGCTGATGGCAGTCTCAGGAATAACAGTTCCAATGCGAGCGTTGACACCAATCACAGGCATCAGGTCAACAAGGCGCAACTGCTTGGAACCAAAACGGCGAGGGGCCATGTAGGTGAGCATGTCGGCAAAGAAGCGCACCGGCGCCTTGTTATTGCGCGCCAAGCCACTGCCGTCATACTGGAATTTTCCACTTGCATCGATTCCACGAGCGGCAAAGAGGCTGTCGATAACAGCAACCCCCTCGGCATCAATGGGCTCACGACCACTATTGTGGGCTATCTTGCGCAGCAATGCCTCGGTGAACATGTTGTCGCTACGCTCCAGCAACGAGGTAATAATATCGGTGAGCTGCGGTGAGCGGTGAGTGAGAAGAAGCCAGCGACGCTGACTCATGGAGATGCGGTTGTTGCCCAACTTAATACCCGCGCGAGCAAGTGTGTGGCTAATGCTATCAACGAGCAGAGCCTCGGGAGTAGGATTAGTCACATCGAAGTAGTAGGTGGTATCGGCGGCAGTGCCGGTGAGAACAATAGCCGGATTGGCATACTCAAGCAGCACACCCACATTATCCTTCAGGCCGGGACGCATGCGATTAATAATGTTTACGCCTGGCACATTGGGC
>DGWL01000001.1 GCA_002396125.1 Porphyromonadaceae bacterium UBA4259 | reverse complement strand
GCTCTGATGGCCGGTTTGCCCGAGGAACAGATGGGCTTGGGACACGCTTTCGAGATGGACCCAATGCTGGAGAACGGTTTCTTGCTTGAGTTGGCACAGGCGCAAATGACACGCGAAATCTTTCCTAAAGCGACATTGAAATACATGCCTCCAACAAAATTTATGACTGGCAACATCTTCCGCGGTCACATTCAGGATGCATTGTTCAACATGATTGGCATCTGGACTCATCAGGGTATCCAGTTGTTGGGTATGCCCACCGAGGCTATCCACACACCATTCATGAGTGATCGCTACCTCTCGATTGAAAACGCCAAGTACATCTTCAACAACATGAAGAGCATTGGTGAGGAAATGGAATTTGTGGAAGGCGGTATCTGCCGCAACCGCGTGAAAGAGGTTTTGGGCAATACTATCAAGTTGCTTGAAGATATAACCAAGGAAGGCTTGTTTACCGCACTGGAAAAAGGTATTTTTGGAGATGTTAAGCGTCCCAAGAACGGCGGTAAGGGCCTTGAGGGTGTGACTATGAAGGGTGATAACTATCTTAACCCATTTATTGAATTAATGAAAGGTAAACGTTAAAAAATATAGGAGGCAAACACTATGAGTGAAGGATTATATTCAATGGAAGCTAAGGATTTTGACAAAACCTTAGACTTATCTAAAATAAAACCCTACGGTGACACAATGAATGACGGCAAGGTGCAGCTTAGCTTCACACTGCCAGTGCCATGTGGCGCCGAAGCTGTTGAGGCCGCTAAACAGATGCTGCGCAAAATGGGACTTGAAAATCCCAGTGTGGTGTTCTACAAAGAGTTGACTCCTGGCTTTACCTTCTTCAACTGCTATGGCAGTTGTACCCACACCGTCGACTACACCACAATCTATGTACCTAAAGTGGAGTCTAATACAATGGACATGTATGAGACCGACGAGTACATCAAGGAAAACATAGGTCGCAAGATTGTGATTGTGGGTGCATCAACAGGAACCGATGCCCACACTGTGGGTATTGATGCAATCATGAACATGAAAGGCTATGCTGGTCATTACGGCTTGGAACGCTATGAGATGATTGAGGCCTATAACTTGGGCTCACAAGTGCCCAATGAAGAGTTTATTGCAAAAGGCATTGAACTGAAGGCCGATGCACTTATCATTTCACAGACTGTCACTCAGAAGGATGTTCACATTAAGAACCTTACTAACTTCATTGAGTTGATGGAGGCCGAGGGCTTGCGCGACAAGATGATTTGCTGCTGCGGTGGTGCGCGCATCACCCACGAGCTTGCAAAGGAGTTGGGCTTTGACGCAGGGTTCGGTATGAACACCTATGCCGACGATGTTGCATCGTTTGTAGTTCAGGAAATGGTGAAACGTGGGGTTAAATAATCACAGACAATTGTTTTAAACAAATAATAAACAACAATATAATTAATCTCATAAATACAAAATTCTATTATGGACAAAAATGAAATGAGAGAAGTCATCGCAAAACGTGCTGCTAAAGAGTTGCACGACGGTGATGTAGTGAACTTGGGTATTGGAATACCAACTTTAATTCCTAACTATCTTCCCGATGGAGTGGAAGTGACTCTGCAAACCGAGAATGGAGCAATGGGCATGGGTCCAACTCCTGCCGAGGGCGAGCAAGACAAGAACTTGATTAACGCCGGTGGTGGCTTCATTACCCTGGAACCTGGCGCATGCACTTTCGACTCGGCTACTTCGTTTGCCATTATCCGTGGCGGACATGTGAACGTGTCGTTCCTTGGAGCTCTGCAGGTTGATGAGAAGGGTAACCTTGCCAACTGGATTATCCCCGGCAAGATGGCTCCCGGCATGGGTGGCGCTATGGACCTTGTTGTTGGTGCAAAGCGTGTTATTCTCACTATGGAACATACACAGAAAGGTAATCACAAGATTTTGAAAGAGTGTACATTACCTCTCACCGCAGCTGGCCAGGTCAACATGATTATCACCGAGATGGGTGTTATGGACATCACCCCCGAAGGAATTGTTCTTCGCGAAATACATCCCGAGTTCACTGTTGAGCAAGTGCAGGAAGCTACAGGAGCAACGCTCATCATTGATCCTAACTTGAAACCAATGGACATTTAATCCTTTTAACTATGGATTATAAATTCCTCAAGATTGAGAATGAAGGTGGAATAACCACCTTGAGAATTTCAGCGCCTAAATCGTTGAATGCTCTCAATTCTACAATTCTCAAGGAACTTGGCGACTTTGTGGAGAATATCGGCAGCACTACTCGCGTGTTGATTATCACTGGCGATGGCGAGAAATCGTTTGTTGCAGGTGCCGACATTAGCGAGATGGCTAACCTTAACGAACAGGAAGGCTATGAGTTTGGAAAGCTCGGTGCTAAGGTGTTCCGTGCCATTGAGTTGCTGCCAATTCCCGTGATTGCTGCTGTTAATGGTTTTGCCCTGGGTGGCGGTTGCGAGTTGGCTATGGCTTGCGACATACGCATAGCTTCGGCGAAAGCCAAGTTTGGACAACCAGAAGTTGGGCTTGGAATTATTCCTGGTTTCTCGGGAACTTATCGCCTAGCCAAGCTTATAGGTCAAGGCTACGCCAAGGAGATGATCTATACCGGCAAAGTGATTAAAGCCGACGAAGCGCTTCGCATAGGCCTTGTTAATGCAATTTATGAGCCAGAACAACTAATGCCGGCGGCTGTGGAAATGGCACGCAAGATGGTTGCCTGTGCTCCTATTGCCATTAGTCTTGCCAAGCAAAGCATTAACGAGAACTATGACCTCGACGCAACTGCTAGCCTTGAACTTGAAAACAAGCTCTTTGGCAAGTGCTTTGCCACCAAGGATCAAAAAGAAGGTATGGCAGCTTTCCTCGAGAAACGAAGCGCCAACTTTATAGGAGAATAAACAATAATCATTAATATTAAAACACTTTAAGACATGAAAATTTGTGTAATTGGAACAGGTACAATGGCTAAAGGCATCGTCAAGGCTTTTGCCGCCAAGATGCCTGTTGTCATGAAGAGCCGCACAGATGCAAGCCTTGAAAAGGCTATGGCTTCTATCTCTAAGGGATATAACAAACTCGTGGAGAAAGGTAAAATAACTAAGGAAGCTATGGATGCTATCCTTGCTAATATTACTACTACTACCGACTATGCAACTTTTGCCGATGCCGACCTCGTTATTGAGGCTGCTGTTGAGAACATGCAACTCAAGAAAGACGTGTTCATGGAACTCGACAAGATTTGCAAGCCCGAGACCATCTTTGCCACCAACTCTTCATCGCTCTCTATAACCGAGATTGCAGCTTGCACCAGTCGTCCTGCTCAGTTCATTGGTTGCCACTTCTTCAATCCTGCCGACCGCATGGCACTTGTTGAGGTAATTCGTGGCCAGCTCACTAGTGATGAGACAGCTAAGTGCATCATCGACCTCGCTACTGAGATTGGTAAGACTCCAGTTCCTGTGAATGAGGCTCCAGGCTTTGTTGTTAACCGCATCCTTATCCCAATGATTAACGAGGCAGTGGGTATCCTTGCCGATGGTATTGCAAGCGCTGAGGATATCGATAAGTGCATGATGCTTGGTGCTAATCACCCAATGGGTCCCTTGGCACTGGCTGACCTCATTGGCAACGACGTGAACCTTGCTATCATGGAAGTGCTCTATAACGAGTTTGGCGACCCCAAGTATCGCCCTCATCCATTGCTGCGCAAGATGGTCCGCGCTGGCTTGCTTGGCCGCAAGACTGGTGAAGGTTTCTATAAATATTAATTTACATTTAATAAATTATTCATTCAGATTTCAATATCTACTTTCAGCTTAGGTGGACTAACTTTCTCCCCCCCAAAAAACTGAAAACTGAAAACTGATAACTTATACATTATATGGATTTTAGCTATTCAAAGACAGAACAACTTTTTCTGCAAATGATTCGCTCGTTTGCTGAGAATGAAGTAAAGCCTTTGGCTGCCGAGGTCGATGAACAAGAGCGTTTCCCTATTGAAACCGTTGAGAAGATGGGTAAGCTCGGCATTATGGGTATTCCTGTTCCCAAGCAGTACGGTGGAGCAGGTGGCACTGTGCAGATGTACATCATGGCAGTTGAAGAGCTCTCGAGAGTGTGTGCCACAACAGGTGTGGTACTCTCGGCTCACACATCACTGTGCATGGCTCCTATCTTGGAGCATGGCACCGAGGAACAAAAGATGAAATACTTGCCCAAGCTTGCCTCTGGCGAGTGGATTGGTGCTTTTGGACTCACTGAGCCAAATGCCGGAACTGATGCTGCTATGCAGCAAACCACAGCTGTCGATGCCGGCGACAAGTGGATTCTCAATGGCTCTAAGATTTTCATCACCAACGCCTCTTATGCTAACGTGTTCATCGTTATGGCGATGACCGACAAGTCGAAGGGTACCAAGGGTATCTCGGCCTTCATTGTTGAGAAGGGTATGCCAGGTTTCTCAATCGGTAAGAAGGAGTTGAAGATGGGTATTCGTGGTAGCGCTACTTGCGAGTTGATTTTTGAAAACTGCGAGGTACCTAAGGAGAACTTGCTCGGCCAGCTAGGCAAGGGATTTAGCATTGCTATGAAGACTCTTGATGGTGGTCGCATTGGTATCGCATCACAGGCACTGGGTATCGCTCAGGGCGCAATGGATGAGACTGTTAAGTACACTAAGGAGCGCAAGCAATTTGGCCGCGCTATCGCCAAGTTCCAGAACACTCAGTTCCAGATGGCCGACCTCAAGACTAAGGTTGAGGCCGCTCGTCTGTTAGTTCGCAGTGCCGCTTGGAAGAAGGACAACGGCATTCCTTACAGTGCCGATGCTGCTATGGCCAAGCTCTTTGCTGCCGAAACTGCTATGGAAGTTACTACTAAGGCTGTTCAATTCCATGGTGGATATGGCTATACTCGTGAATATCCTGTAGAGCGCATGATGCGCGACGCTAAGATTACCGAGATTTACGAAGGTACATCCGAGGTACAGCGCATGGTGATTGCCGGTCATTTATTTAAATAATAAAGGAGGACAATAGATATGAATATTATAGTTTGCGTAAAACAAGTTCCCGATACCACCGAAATCAAGATTGATCCCGTAAAAGGTACCTTGATTCGTGACGGAGTGCCAAGCATTATGAACCCCGACGATAAGGGCGGTCTCGAACTCGCTCTTCGCCTCAAGGATCAGTGTGGCGCACACATTACTGTAATCTCGATGGGTCCTCCACAGGCCGACGTTATTTTGCGCGAGGCTTACGCCATGGGAGCCGACCGTGCCATCCTGCTTAGCGACCGCAAGTTTGCTGGTGCCGACACTTTGGCAACCAGCTACGCCCTTTCGGGTCTGTGTCGCACTCTCGACTATGATCTCATCATTGCCGGTCGCCAGGCTATCGATGGTGATACCGCACAAGTGGGACCCGAGCTCGCCGAGCATCTTGACCTGCCTCAAATCACCTACGTTGCCGACGCTAAGCGTCTCGACAATGGCAATCTCCTTGTTCACAAAGAGAATGAGGACAGCGTTCAGGTGCTGGAGGTTGAAGGCAAGTGCTTGCTCACAGTTCTTGCATCGGCTTTCGAGCCTCGCTACATGAGCGTGAGTGGCATCATGGAAGCCTACGACAAGGAAGTGGAAGTGTGGGGCGCCGACAAGATCGACGTTGACGAGGGCAAGCTTGGTCTTGCCGGTTCACCAACTAAGGTGTTCCGTTCGTTCCCCAAGGCTATGAAGGAGCCCGGTGAGGTTCATGAAGTGAGTGAGGAAGAAGCTGTTGAGCTTATTATCAATAAACTGAAAGAGAAACACATCATCTAAAAGTAAAGAAGCTATGGAAAAGAACGATTATAAAAACGTATTTGTTTTTGCTGAACAACGTGAAGGTGTAATCCAGTCCGTTGCATTCGAACTTTTGGGCAAGGCTCGTGACCTCGCCGATGTGCTTGAAGAGAAGGTTGTGGCTATGCTGCTGGGTTGCGGCATTAAGGATCAGGCTCAAGCTCTTATTGAATATGGTGCCGACGAGGTTATCGTGGTCGACACTCCCGAACTTAAGGACTTCCTCTCGGAGCAATATTCGCAGGCTGTGTCGCAGATTATTCTCAACCGCAAGCCTCACATCGTGCTCTACGGTGCCACCACTATTGGTCGTGACCTGGCTCCACGCTTGGCTTCACGACTCAAGACCGGTCTTACTGCCGACTGCACCAAGCTCGAGATTCTTCCCGTTAAGGATGAGGAGAAAGAGTTCTGCATGACTCGTCCTGCATTTGGTGGAAACCTTATGGCTACCATCGTTTGCCCCAACAATCGTCCACAAATGTCGACAGTGCGTCCCGGTGTGATGCAGAAGATGGAGCGCGACGCTAGCCGCAAGGGTGTTATCACCGAGTTTGCTCCCAAGTTTGACACCTCGAAGTTTAAGGTTAAAGTTGTTGAGACCATTAAGGCCGACAAGGAGATGGCCGACATTGCCGAGGCTAAGATTCTCGTTTCGGGTGGACGTGGCGTTCACGACAAGGAGGGCTTCAACAAGCTGCAGGCACTTGCCGACGTGCTTGGTGGGCAAGTAGCTTCTTCTCGTGCTATGGTCGACAATGGAGTTATGCCTCACGAGTGTCAGGTGGGTCAAACCGGTAAGACCGTGCGTCCACAGCTCTACATGGCATGTGGCATCAGCGGTGCCATCCAGCACCTTGCAGGTATGGAAGAGAGCGATTTCATTATCGCCATCAATAAGGACAAGTTTGCTCCCATCTTCAGCGTTGCCGACCTCGGTATCGTGGGTGACCTCCACAAGATTGTCCCCATGCTCACCGAAAGACTCAAGAAAGAGTTGGAGAAATAAAAAAAAGATTTTGTTCTCATAATGAAGAGGGTGGCCTAATTGATTTGAGGCCACTCTCTTTTTTCTGTTTTCACCACAATAATTAATTCCTTTTTGTTACTATATAACAATGGGGATGAGCCACTCTAGGTTCATCCCCATTGTTTATTTCTCGTGAAAAAAGAGCGTTATGAATTTGAATTTTAGTCGTTCATTGTGAGCAGCAGTTCCTCGTTGCTGCGGGTGCGCTCCATGCGATCCTTAATGAATTCCATTGCCTCGATTGAGTTGCGGTCGCTCAAGAAGCGGCGCAAAATCCACATGCGGTTGAGCGTGTCTTGCTTGAGCAGTAAGTCGTCGCGACGAGTGCTAGAAGCCATGATGTCGACAGCCGGGAACACGCGCTTGTTGCTGAGCTTGCGGTCGAGCTGGAGCTCCATGTTACCGGTGCCCTTGAATTCCTCAAAGATCACCTCGTCCATCTTGCTGCCGGTCTCGATGAGTGCGGTAGCGATAATGGTCAAACTGCCGCCGTTCTCAATGTTGCGTGCCGCGCCAAAGAAGCGCTTGGGGCGTTGCAATGCGTTGGCGTCTACACCACCACTCAATATTTTGCCGCTAGCAGGGGCTATGGTGTTGTAGGCACGGGCAAGGCGTGTGATAGAGTCGAGCAGGATTACAACGTCGTGCCCGCATTCCACCATGCGTTTAGCCTTTTGGAGCACCAGGTCGGCAATCTTCACGTGGCGGTCGGCAGGCTCGTCAAATGTCGACGCAATCACCTCGGCATTCACACTACGAGCCATGTCGGTAACCTCCTCGG
>DGWL01000077.1:61968-72342 GCA_002396125.1 Porphyromonadaceae bacterium UBA4259 | reverse complement strand
CCTGGGTGGGTCCATGGGATTTTGTCTTGGGCATGAATTGTGGCGCTTGTGGCGAGCATGATGCCCGTCACAAGTGTCACTATCCATAATTTCAGTGCTGAATTTGCCACTATTACTAGAATTACTGGATTTTCTAGACTGACTAGATTTCTACTGACTAGATTGTCTATGCAGATGTAGTGCTAGGCTAATTGCGCATTAATTAGAAGACCACTTTCTTGCCGTTCTTAATGTAGATGCCGTGGGTGGGGTTGATGACTTTGCGACCCATGAGGTCGTAGATTGTGTCGTCGCCACTTGCATCATCGTTGCCAATCTTGCTGATGGCTGTGTTGATGTCCTTGTTGACCCATGCCTTGTTGGCAGGCATAAACTCAAGAGAAGCATCGGCGGCAAAGGTGAGTCCCTCGTGCAAAGTGAGCATTGTGGGGCCGGTGTAGGTGGTGTTGTCGTCGAAGAGTGTTCCCTCAAGCATCGACTGTTGAGTCTCGGCCATCATGCCGATGCCCTGAGCATTGCTGTCGTGAACAGGCATGAGCATGTTGTCGGCATCAACATTGGTTGTCATCTCCAGCAAAACTGGGGTCAGCGCCGGAATTGTGGTGGTCTCGATTGGCTCCATGAATGGCTTGCCACCGTCAAGGATTTGCATCACATCATAGGCAACAACATTGCCGGTGTTGACGATGGTGAATGGGAAGGCGGCATAGAGCGTGGTGTAGTACTTACCATCGGCCTCTACCTCGGCTGCAGGAGCAAAGTAGTTGGCATCGGTGTCAATCTTCTCAAGCTTCCACTTGGCGTTGTCGCCATAGGCTGCATAGTTGGCATCGCCTGCAACGCTCACGCCACCCTGGTCGCTGTGCACAATATAGAGGGCGGCACGGTTCTTGATAAGGTCGATGTGGCTCTCGAGAGCGGCAGCTATCTCGCTGTCCTCGCCCAGAGCAGCCTTGGCAGCAGCCACAACGGCAGCAGCGTCAACGTCCTCGTCGGGCAGCTGAAGCTTGAACGCATAAGCGTCGTAGACAAACTTCTGGGCAGCAGTGTTGGTGGGGCACAGTGCCAGGTAGCCACCAGCGGCCTGCGCCAGTGGTGCCAGGTCGAGGCCCTGCACTGCAAGGCGAGTGACCTTGATGTCGTTCACAGCGAGGTCGAACACTGCGCTGGCGTCGTTGTGGGGCGATGCCAGATCCACTGTGCTACTCTTCTCATGTACGCGGCGCAGGTATGGAGCCTCGGCTGTGGCGCTTGCGGTCTTCACAAAGCAATAGCCTCCCTCGAGCGACTCACGCTCCATGAGGAACTTAATGTCGGTGCCCTCGGGGGTACCGGCCTGCAGGCGGTAGCCAAAGCTGCCGTCGTAGTCAATGCCCATGTAGTGGCGGTTGCCAGGCACCATGTGGCTGATGTAGTAGGTAACAGCGGTCTGACCAGCAGCGGCCTCAAGGATGATGTCGCGAATCGTCTCCCAATTCTCAATCTCGGGCACGTCGACACACAGGAACACCGAGCCATCGGCATCGCCGGTGGGCACAAGGTGAAGCTGGAACATCTCCTCAAGGAACCACGTGGGCTGGTTGTTGTACACGAGCACATCCTCAATGAGGCCCTTGATGAACTCAAGAGTTTCAATCATGTCGCCGCCGTCGCCGCTCAGGTTGGTGAGCAGTGCCTCGCCATTCTCGTCACGCTCGCCATACCACACCAGCAGTGGGCTCGCCTCGTCGTAGGAGGTGGCGGTGATGTCGGCCAGATAATTGCTTTGCAACTTAACATAGGTTCCTGAATACACATTCTTGATGCGATAAACGCCCTGATCGGGAAGCGGAGTGATTGCACTCACATTCATCGCCAGCATCATCATTGATGCAAAGATAACAGTGGTAAAAATTTTCCTCATAAAATGTAGTATTAATAATGATATTTCGATTAATTCTCTTGCAAATTGCGATGACAATCGACTGGATCTTAATCAAGTTATATAACCATCGAAAATTTTACAAATTTATATAATTACTATTTTAATAAGGTGTATTGACACAACATTTAACCAAAATTAACACAAAAAAGGGTAGGTTGGTGACAGTCTTAGCGATTATGATTTCTATAGTGAATGAAATTACCGGAAAAAAGTCCGTGACTTGGAGTTTAATAGCCGTACAGTTGTGTAGGCTGTATAGGGGTCGCCGCAGGCGACTGGTCTAGGGATAGGGTGTCACACCGGTGGTGCCGATAGCTTCGATCGCTTCGCTCCTTCACTATCGGTACCACCGGTTACTCAAAGGTCTGCCTCCGGCAGAGAGAAACTCTGGGCGGTTCCACGGTTCTCGTCTCCGGAAGATGGAAACTCCGGGCAGCTCCATGGTTCTCGTCTTCGGCAGAGGGAAACACCAGGCGACTCCATGGTTCTCGTCTCAGGCAGAGGGTGCTGTGGGCGTTTCCATGATTCTCACCTTCAGTAGAGGGTCGCAGAGGGCGTTTCTATGGCCCCAGCCTTCGGCAGAGGTTAACAAAGACTGCACAATGCAAAAAGAGCCACCCGAGGGTGACTCTTTTGGTGTAGAAGTATTGTTCGGGCTTTTACATTACTTGAGCAACTTGGTTGTGATGCGAGAGCCATCGGTCATCTCGGTTACCACAATGTTGATGCCCTGGAACGGTACAACACTCTGATGCCCGGCGGGGTTGATGTAGGTGACGCTCTTAACGCCCTCTACGGCCTCGATGGCGTCGATAGCGGTGGGAATAGGCTCCTCTACCACATCGAGCACGAGCAACTTGTAGTTTTGGAACAGATAGTCGTAATCGAGAATCGCTGGGGCCGGAGTAGCCCAAGGCTCCTTGATGTTCACCACGCCGCGCACGGTGTACTTCTTTCCACTCTGGAAATTGTAGTCGAAGAGGCTGGTGTCGACAGTGAGACTCTGACCTTGCCCGGCAGGACCGGGAGCATAGGCACGCAAGGAATTGTCGCGTTCCTGATAGTAGGCCTTGCTCACAATGATTACCTCGTCGACCTTGGGAACAAATTCGTTTGCCAAGTTGTAGGTCTCAGGCTCAACAGCCACTGCCTCGCCCTGGGTGGGAGCTGTGGTGAGAGTGAGGTAAGGATTAAGGTCCTTGCCAGCAAAGACACCACTCACGCGACCGCCCTGGAAAGCATCGCTGAGCGAAGCGTCGAAGTAGAAGTCGCCAGCCTTGAGGGTCATCCAGTTACCGTTGCCGTCGCTAGTGAAGAACTGCTCGCTCTCGGCATGACGGTCAACTACACTCAAGTCGTTAATCACCGTGTAGTCAACACCTTCCACGCCACTGGCGAGGATGTAGCTCAACTGAGTGCCACCGGTGATGATGAGCTTCATTGCGGCGAGGTCGATGGTGAGATTGTAGTCGCCGGCGGGAATCTTCATGGAATAGCCACTAGCATAGCCCAGCGAGAGCTCATTGTTCATGAGAGGACCGGTAACGAGGAAGTCGTTGCCGTCGCTCTGAGCCACAATGCGCGAGGTGGCGATGCCATCCCAATCGTCGGCGTTAGCACCGAGCTTGGATGTAAAAATGAAGAAGCCATAGCCTCCGCTCACGTCACGCACGCTGACGCTGGCTGTGTAGGCATTGCCGTCGGCAGTGGTCATGGCCACTCCATCGTTAGCAGCAAATTCCTTGCCATTGATGTGACCAATCACGTATAGATCGAGTTGCGACTTCTTGAAAGTGGCACTAACAACCACATCGCTGGCAGGCATGGTGAAGGTGTAACCATTTTCAGTTACATGAGTTTCAATATCAACATTGACAACTCTAACATCAACAAGTTCCACAACACCTAGATATGTGGTTTTAGAACCTTCAACAGTCACATAATCGCCTTCATTTATACCCAAACTCTCAAAATTGTTGGTATTTCCTTCATTATCTAGAGTTCCATAGATGAAAATCTCACCAGTGTTATCTGCCAAATAGTAGTTGCCATATTCCATACTACTAATATGTGTAACTTTGCCGCTCACTCGATAAATCATGTCATCAGCACCGGCAATAACATCAGCACATGTCACAGAATTATTAGCGGGCATTACAACAAGCTCATCAAGTTCATATCCATCGGCAGGGGTGACGGTGAGAACCACCTGGTCGCCAACGTGGGCTGTGACTGGAGCAATTACGCTACCATTGTCACTGGGATTGACGGTGATGGTGTAGTCGATAGCCTTGAAGGTTACAACCACATTGACAGCGCCATCGGGCATGATGAATGAGCCATCCTCGCCCACTTCAATCTCTACGCCGTCGGCAGTGACAACTATCTTGTCGAGTTCGTAGCCGGGGTCGGGAGTGGCCGTGATGGTCACAGTCTCGCCCAATACAGCCTCGCCTGCGCTGGCACTGACGGTACCGTTCTCGGCATCGACAATGGTGATGCTATGTGACTCCGACTTTGTGAAAGTGGCAGAGATGAGCACCTCGAGCGGCGCCTCGGGCATCACGAAGGTGTAGGTTCGCTCCATGCTGAGATAAGCCGGGTCGTTGCCCACGAGGTCAATCGCGTAGCCCACCTCGGGTCCCACATCCTTGAGCCCGGGAGCTTGTGCGTTGCCCGGGTCGATAATCGCGCGAGCGATTATATCGGCTTTAGCAATCTGGTAGCCCGAAGCTGGGGTAACAGTGAGTGTCACTGTCTCGCCTGCAGACGCACTTTGCTTGTCGGGGACAATTGTACCGCCGGTGAGCGGCTCAACAATGACTTGCTGCGCGGCCCAAGCACTCGACAAGCCACACATCATCATGAAAAGTAGCAGAAAAATTTTACTTGTTTTAAACATCATGTCAACAATGTGTTTATCAAGCCGGAACTGAAGTGCAATGTCGCTGCATTGCACTTCTTCCCGGCTTAAATCATTTTCTTTACTTCACAACTTTGATAGTGCGAGTAGTGCCATCGTTGAGAGTGATTACAGCGATGTTCACTCCGCGGAATGGCTCATTGCTTGTGAGACCATTGAGGTTGACATACTTGATGCCAGCCACGTTGCCCTCGGCAATGATGTCCTGAATAGCGGTGGGCAGACCACTCACGCCAATCTTGAGGATAGCGGGAGCACCGGCAGGAACCTCGGTCATTGGCAAGTAGCAGCGGTGAGCAGCCACTGTGCCTTCCTTGCTGCGGATGAAGGTGTCGTTGTAGAGCACATAGCCATTGGTAATGGCCTGACCCTCATCGCTACCCACGAGCAAGCTCTCGAAGGTTGAAGTGATGCCACTGTAGATGTTGGTCTTGAGATTCTCTCCCTCAACATCGCTATAGAGAAGGACGCCCACTCCGGCGGGAATGTAAGCAATCTCGGTGATAGCGGTAGCATCGTTCACCACGTCGTCGACAACATAGGCCTTAACACCCTCGGGGAGTTCAAGGTCTTGAGTGCCGTTGTAGTAGGTAGCCCAGTGGCGGTCGGCAGTGAATGCCACACCCTCGAGTTCAACTTGAGACAGCTTGAATGTAACGAGGATTGTAGCATCGCTTGATGGCATCACGAAGTTGTAAACGCCGTCCTCAATGGTGTAATCCACCTCATCGCCCACAGCATTGATGCGTGGAGCTCCAAACTCGTCGTCATAGGGCTCATCGTCAACAATCATCACAATACCCTCAACAACCTTGAAGCTCTCAACCTCGTAGTTCTCGGCTGGAGTTACAGTAACCTTAACAAGAACGCCCTCGGCCACTTGCGCCATCGACTCGATAGCAGTGCCATTTGCCTTAACGGCAACGGTACCACCTGTGTTCTGGGCATCAAACTTGAGGTTGAAGTAGTTGATGATAGTCTTGAAGGTGGCGTTGATGGTAACATCAGCGGCAGGCATGGTGAACTTGTTGTCCTCGATAGCAACAGGTTCGCCGCCCTCAACGGTGTAGGTCAACGATTCAATCTCGTAGCCATCGGCTGGAGTTACAGTCACTGCAACCTCGGCGCCGGCCTTTGCCTTGTCGGCAGGATTGGTAGTCACGGTGCCGTTAGTGGTCTCGGCAACAGTGATATTGTAGTAGAAGTCACCGGTAACAACGAGTTTGCCAGTAGCGGGATCGAAGCTGAAACCGTAGGTTCCGGCATTGCTGAAGGCAATATTCTGACCTGTCTTGGCAAGCTGAATCTCTTGACCAAGCATCTCGGCTGTGATAGTGACATTGTCGCCTCCAAGCCATGTGAGAACGGGATCGTTTTCACCGTCGGCAGCAACCTTAACAACCTTGAATTTAGCATCGGCAGGCATTTCAACGCCGGCAGCAGTCCACTTGCCGGCTTCATCCTTAGTGAGCACTACGTCATTAACAGTCTCCCCCCAGTTGTCGCCAATGCCCCACTTGATAACGTAGTTAATGTCGAGTGCGCGGAAGGTGGCACTCACTGTGACATTGCTGGCAGGCATTGTGAACTGGTTGTTCTCAACAGTGACGGGGTTGTTCTCGGCATCGGTAACGGTGTAACTAACGAAGATGCAATCCTCGTTGGGAGTGTTGGTGAGAGTAATGACATCGCCAACGTGAGCTGTAGTCTTGTCGTCGGCCACAGCTATTGTACCATTTTCGGGTTGAACAACTGTGATAGTATACTCAATTGCCTTGAAAGTGGCGCTCACTTCAACATCGCCTCTAGGCATGGTGAATGTGCCATCCTCATTAACATTAACAGGATACTTATTGATGCCCTGTGTAACGATGATGGCATCAAGCTCATAACCGGCATTGGGAGTTGTGTTGACGGTTATCACATCGCCTTCCTTAACAACAGTGTTGTCAACGCTCACACTACCATTCTCGGCTTGGGCAACTGTAATGAAATAGTCCCAACCGGTGACAGTGAGCATCTGTTGAGCACTAACCGTGAAGGTGAGCTCAAGGATATCAGCACCTTCAAGAGTAATCTGGAAGTTGCTGTTATCGGTTGAACCCCACATACCAATATCGGTGCAATGATTGCGATGAACATTATAGTTGCTTGTACCGCCGTTGGGGCCAAACCAATCATCGTTCTCGTCGAAGAACTTGAACTGCATGCCGTTGGTAACAGAGACCTTAGCGCTAAAGCTGCGATCGGTCTCATTGTAGGTCATGGCAATAGGGGTTTCCCAGTTGGTAGAGGTAGCGATATAGAAGGCATCCATCTTCTGCCTGAAGACAGCTGTGACAGTTACATCGCTAGCTGGCATGCGGAATGAGTTATCATCCTGAACACGAACCAACACGCCGTTGTCAACTCTTGTCACGATGAAATGATCAAGCTCATAGCCCTTGTTTGGATTAGCTGTGAGCTCAACAGCCTCGGCCTCAACAGCAGTTTCCTTATTGGCGCTGAGAGTACCGTTCTCCGGCTGAATAACAGTGATGTTGTAGGAAGTTGGGGCAATGGTGAAGTTGGTGGTCACAGTGCCTGTGTACTTGCCTATACCGGTGATTGTTGCAGTTGCAGCACCCGGGTTCACATTGTCACTATAGGTGACTGTGTAGTCAACACCCTCGGTGAGCACATTTCCATCGACAGTAACAGTCACGCCCGGTTTAATCTCTTCGCCGGTGTAGGGCTGTGCGCTGATGTCGCCCACATTGTCCTCGGTGAGAGCGATGCGAGCAAGGAACTCGGCACTTACCATCACTCCATAGGGAGCCTCAGGCATAGTGAAGGTGTAGGTGTTGACTTGGTCAACGCTATTGGTTGGGTCACCGTTGACGTCGACAAAACTTCCCACACCAGGTCCGGTAGCATTGCGACCTGGAGCTTGGGCCGAACCTCCATTCACTGTCTTCTCAACAGTGATGTTATCACGCTCAATGTAGTTACCCTCGCCAGGTGTAACAGTGATTGTGATAGTCTCGCCGGGAATGGCGCTTGACTTGTTGACGGCAATCGTGCCACCGGTAGCTGTTTCAACCTCGATTGGAGCCACAGCGCCCATGCGCATCTTAAACTGGTTGCCGCTTGCATCAAGAATAATCTTGTAGGTTCCAGCCTTTTTCACTTGCAAGTTCTTGTAGGCATCACCTGAGAAAACATTAATGAGAGTGCCATTGTTGAACAGGCTCTCAGTCATCCAGAACGTTTCGCCATCGGCCTGAGCTCCAACCCAGCCGGCTTGCAAATCATAGAACTTAAACTGCTCATCGACAGCAAAGTCGCGAGTAATGGTCCAGTAGCCATCGGCATCCTGGGTCATTTCCACGCCTTCATTCCAGCCAACAACCGAGCCCCTGAGATAGAAAGCTGCGCTGGCCGATAGCGAAGTCGCCATCATCAGCATCATTAGTGCGATGAAGCTGAGCATTCTTTGTAAAAATTTTTTAGCCATAAAAAAGTTATTGATAAAAAGGAAAAATATTGAATTTTGGTTAATGATGACAATAATATATAATGTGTGACAAAATTAGAAAAAAGTTATGAAATTGTCAAAAGAAAGAATAAATATTTTACAACAGCTTCAAAAAGCATCACAAAAAGCATCACCATGCGCAGGATTGTCAATGTGGATTGCTCAGGTAGCAAGCAGCAGCCTATCGACAGTGAAAAAAGGAACCCCTGCCGGCGTCAAGGACAGCATTATTGCTTGATCGCGGCAGGGGATGTGGTTTTAATCCCTGTCAAGTTTTCATAGGACTCTGATTTATAGTATATCTTTATGTAAAGTAATCAACGACACAAAAGTAGCAATAATATTGTAATACATTTGTAACAATCAGTCCAAATACGAAACTTTAAGTTCAAAGCAACAAAAAAAGCTGTTTTTCTTCATTTTTATGTAAATTTTCCATAATTTTGCCCTTGTATTAATGTTTTTAAACACCATGCTCAGTCAATTGCAATTGTTTTACAGCCTGGCGGCAATGTCCTACGTTATGTCCTGCTTGTTTTTTGCGGCGGTGAGATATTTTCATGTGTGCATCCCCTATGTTGACAACAAAGACTACTATTACCCTGCCCGCAAAGCCATCTCGCTGTTCTATCTCATTCCCGTGGTGCTACTCATCTACGCATGGCATCCAAGCGACCCCGAGGCATGGCAACTGGTAAAGAACTACTACCCTCTCACCCACTTTTTCTACTGCAGCGTGCTGCTCTATTTCTTCTTTGACTCCATCACCAGGTGGGGCAATTGGCACCGGATTGCCAATGCGCTGGCTATTGCAGCCCTTGGCTCAGTGGCACTGATGTTTCTGGCCTCAATTATTCCGGGATTCAACTACTCCAAGTCGCTGCTCAACGCCACGTGGTGGGTAACCATAGTGGTGGGCGTGGCGACAATGATATTCTCGGTAGTGACGGCATTGCATGTGAAACACTGGTTCACGCAAGTTATCAATGACAACTTCTCCAACACCGACGACATGCTGGTGCCCTATGCCAAGAAGGTGATTTGGGTTCCGGTGTTCATTGGCGCGTTGTCGTGGGTGCTGTTTTTTGCCGACAGCCAGCTGGTACTTGCCATTGTGCAATGCCTGCTGGTGGTGTTCAACATCTGGCTCTTGATACTCATCTTGCCATCCTACAAGCACCAGCAATCGCCAGCGACCCAAGAGATTGTAACCGAGCATTCAGGCACTCCCCAGCCCACCATACCTGATGACACCGGGAGCGATAACACCGACAGCATTCCACTCGACGAGACCACAACCCGCATCCTGAACGAGATAAAAGCCACCGTTGAAGGCGAGAAACTCTATCTCAAGCCACATCTCACCATTCAAGACGTTACCGAGCGTTGTTCCTACGGTCGCACCTATATTTCTCGAGTGTTTAAGGAGCAATTAGGCGGGTTCTACCTCTATGTCAACACATTGCGCATGAAGCATGCCACTACCTACAAGCAACAACACCCTCTAGCCACACAAGACGAGGTGGCAACCGAGAGCGGTTTCACCTCACGCCAAGCCTTGTCAAACGCCAAGCGACGCATGGAAATCAACAAAAATGCGTAGTGTCTGATAATAAAACCCACACCTGCAGCCACTTGCACAACAACACTAACAATAAATCTTGCTATGAGATTGGTGTTATTAAAAAAATGCATTACCTTTGTGTGAAAACTATATCAAAACTATTCACAATCTAAGCAATGAAGAAAATCACAACTCTTTTTATAGCTTGCGTGATGGCACTAGGAGCCGGTGCGCAGGAATTTTGGCTTGGTGCCGACATTAGCGGAACCAGCGAGCTCGAGCACCGTGGCGTGAAACTATATAACCGCGACGGAGAAGAACGCGACAACATCACGCTCATGCGTGAACTGGGACTCAACGCAGCCCGATTCAGAGTGTGGGTGAATCCGCGTGGCGGCGAGTGCGACATGCACGACGTGCTGGCTATGGCTCAGCGCGCTCAAGCT
>DGWL01000077.1:61149-61855 GCA_002396125.1 Porphyromonadaceae bacterium UBA4259 | reverse complement strand
CAAGCAGAACATTCCCGCACGCTGGCGACACTACAACTACGACTCCATGAAGCGCGCCTTGGCAATGCACACCACCGAGACCCTTGAGCAGCTCAAGAAGAACGGCATCAAGGTGAAGTGGATACAGATAGGCAACGAGACCACCAACGGTTTCCTGTGGCCCATGGGACACACGCCCGAGAACATGAAACAGTATGCCGGATTAACCGAAGCTGGCTACCGTGCCGCCAAGAAGGTCTACCCCAATGCCGCCTGCATCGTGCACCTCGACGCGGCATGCGACATCGACCGTTATCACACCATCTTCAACGGTCTCAAGCAGTACAAGGCACACTTCGACATGATAGGCGTGAGTGTGTACCCTTACTGGGACATGGATGCCGGCCTCACCAAGAGTGAGGACGAAACACTGGAGCGCGTGATTGCCAACATCAACACGCTCAGTCAAGAGTATAACTGCCCGGTGATGATTGTAGAGACCGGCTACGAGGCACGTCGCCCAGATGCTGGCAAAGCCTTCATGACACGACTTATCGATGCAGCCCGCAACCGCACCGGCGGCCACTGCCCCGGCGTGTTCTACTGGGCTCCCGAGGCCGAGGGGCATTACCCACTAGGCGCTTTTCACGACCACCGCCCCACCGCCATCATGGATGCCTTCACCGAAGCCGCGACAAAATAATCATCGCTATACAACAAAAAATGC
>DGWL01000077.1:0-61040 GCA_002396125.1 Porphyromonadaceae bacterium UBA4259 | reverse complement strand
TGTTTTTCACTTGGCACGAAGCTCCCAAAAGGCCACTGCCGATGCTGCTGCGACATTGAGAGAATCAACACTATGGCTCATGGGAATGCGCACAACATAGTCGGTGCTGGCAATGGTCTCTTGAGGCAGGCCGTCGCCCTCGGTTCCCATCACAATAGCCAGCCTGGGCTCAGCAGCCAGCCGAGCATCGTCAAGGCTGATGGAGTTATCGCTCAGCGCCATGGCCGCAGTTTTGAAACCAAGCGCGTTCAAGCTCGTCACCGGTGTGTTGAGCCAAGTCCACGGCACCAGGAACACCGATCCCATCGACACTCTCACGGCTCGGCGGTTCAACGGGTCGCAACTGGTGGGCGTGAGCAACACAGCATCAATGCCGAGAGCAGCTGCCGAACGGAAAATAGCGCCAATGTTGGTGGTGTCGGTAACACCGTCTATAACCACTACTCGCTGGGCACCATCACACACCTGCTCCACACTGGGCAAAGTCGGCCGTCGCATGGCACACAACACACCGCGGGTCAGGACATAGCCAGTGAGTTGCGCCAATAGTTCCCTCTCGCCGGTGTAGACGGGAATGTCGCCACAGCGCTCGATGATGCCTGCCGCGTCGCCATCGATGTGCCGTTGCTCACACAGCAGCGACAACGGCTCATAGCCTGCGTTGAGCGCCACGTTGATAACCTTAGGACTCTCGGCAATGAAAATACCTTTTTCGGGTTCGAGACGGTTGCGAAGCTGCGCCTCGGTGAGTGTGCCAAACACCTCCACCCCACTCTGTCCAAGCGATGTTATATTAATTATTGCCATAGTTCGTGACTCTTTTGCTGCGCAAAATTACAAAAACGTTCAGTAATGCGGCTAAATGTTAATAGAAATTCTTAACTTTGTCGCATAAATTATTTTTATAACTCTAGCATCTACTACAATTATGGCACACAATTGCGAAAATTGCAAATTCAGAGCTCACTACGACAAGAAGCCCAACTCAATGCTAGGCCGCTTCTGGCGCTGGCACATCAACTTTTGCCCCGGTTGGAAAGGCTATTTCACCAGCCGCACCCCCGAGGAGAAAGCAGCTCTGCGCGAGAAGTACAACTTCACCAAGTATTGATTTTATCAAAAAAAACAAAATAATAATGAAACGATTTTTAATTATCGCTATTTTAGCAATCTTGGCTCTTGGAGCTAATGCCCAGTTGCCCAAGGTGTATAATGACGACATCGACCCCATAGAGCAAATTGACAAGGCTCTTGTTCAAGCCAACGAGAATGGGAAGTTTGTTATCTGCCAAGTGGGCGGGAACTGGTGTCCGTGGTGCTTGAAGTTTGCCAACTTCATCACTACCGACGAGGAAATTGCTAAGCTAGTGAACGACAATTTCGTCTACATCCATGTGAGCTATAACCCTCGCAAGTCGGCCGATCCCAACCGCGACAAGGCCATGCTCAGTCGCTTGGGCAACCCTGGCCGTTTTGGCTACCCGGTGTTTGTTGTGCTAAATCAGGCTGGCAAGGTGATTCACATTCAGGATTCCAGCTTTCTTGAGGAAGGCAAGAGCTACAACAAGGACAAGGTGATGCGTTTTTTCAAGAACTGGACACCCAAAGCCGTTAATGCACAGTGACGATAGAGACCTTTCTCACCAAGCCCTACTGGATTATCGACATCTTACCCAAGCAGGTGCCGGCAGGCAGTGCCGGGCAATACTTCGCGATAGAAAAACACCTGCTCACCCCACCGCGGATTGATGAGATTTATCACAAGTTTGCCGGTGTATTGCTTGCTCTCAACTGTTACCACGATATAACCATTCAAGATGAAGACGAGTGGATAAAGAATCCCGAGCCTGGCACAATCGAGCGACTAGTGCTTGAACGGAAATCTATAAACATAGTGATAGACAGCGACCAAGCAATGATTTCAATCACCGGCGACGACCACTACATGACACTCTATGGTGCCAATGAAGACCTGCTTGAACTAACTTCAGCCGTGGCTTCGGCCCAAGGTCTACATGTGTGGAAACCTGAGAAAGCCAAACAATAAAATAAATGTATAGCTTAAACTACAAAGTTACAACAAGCACCTGCGACAGCGCCGGCAAGCTCAAAATTTTCTCAGCTTTGCAGATGATGCAAGACTGCTCTGAGATGTGGATTGAGAGCGAACCTGCGGTTAAACAGTATTTTCACGAGCAAAACATGACCCAGCTGCTCGCCACGCGCCAAGTGGAGATCGTGAGAATCCCCAACTTCAAGGAAGACTTGACAGTCACCACCTCGGTCTACGGCGTGAAACCCATGTTCGGTTTCCGCAACACCTTCATTCGCGACGCTCAAGGAGAACCTTGTCTCAAGACATGGAGCATGGGAGCCTTTGTTGACCTCTCGACCGGCAAACTAAAGCGCATAGCCGACGACATCATAGCAACCATTGCTATCGACCCTCAGCAAGAAATGAATTACCGCGACCGTCGCATCATCTTGCCACATGAGCAACCTGCTGTGCTACCACCGGTACCTGTGATGCGCGCCGACATCGACTACAACAAGCACATGAACAATGCCTGCTATGCCCGCATCGCTATGGAGCTATTGCCCCAGGATTTCGTGATTAAAGGCATGCGCATGGAATACCGAGTTCCCGCCAAGCTTGGCGACGAGCTCACACCCCACCTTTACAACATGGACAATGCAATCATCGTTGCCCTGAATATTGGCTCCGAAACCAGCGCAATTATAGAATTCACTAAAAAAATGCTATAATGACCGAAGTAAAAATCACGGCAGCCAATGCCACAACCGAGTTGAAGCAACTCTATGAGACGGCGTTTCCACGTGAGGAACAAATTCCGTGGGGCGACCTGATGCAACTGGTGGAAAAAATGCCGCTCGACTTCACTGCTTACTATGAAGGCGAAGGCAGCAAGCTAATGGGCTTCACCATCGTCTATCCCCGCCGCTCGTTCAACTGGTTCTGGTACTTTGCTGTGCCGGTGCCGTTGCGTGGCAAGGGTGTGGGGCAACAAATTCTATCAAGATTAATAGAACGATATAAAGATAGCTGCAACATCCTTGACATGGAGAGTCCACTGCAGCAAGACTGCGACAACCGGGAGCAACGCCGGCGCCGCCACAGGTTCTATCTGCGCAACGGTTTTCGCGACACAGGCGTGGGGCGGTCATTTGATGGCATTGATTACACCATAATGATGATGGGCAACGGCACTTTCACCATGCAGGATTACGACAACATCATTACCGAGCTCCGCTCTTTCTGGTCACAGATGCCCGGTGCCGAAAAACAAGACTGAAAAACTACCCTAACATTAAATTCATCATGATGCAACACATAATTATTGACGACTCATTGCAGCGCATTGGCAATGACGAGCGTGCCGGTTACCTGTGCCATGCCTACTGCTACCGGGGCTATTGCACCTTTCAGCGTAATGATAAAGAGTTTCGCTTCCAGGCAGGCGACTGCATGATAATTTCGCGCCGGGGCGACTTGGTGTAGAACTTGAAAGCCAGCAATGATTTTAAAGTCGACGTAATTTATGTGACCCAGGAGTTCATTGAGCAATCCACCCCACAAAGCAACTATGGCATGCGCGGCCACCTGGCCCTATTCGAGAATCCCATCATGCGACTGGAACCCGAGCAGCAAGAGGTGTGCCGCATGAATTTCAACAACGTGAAGCGCCGCCTCACCCAGGTTGACCACCGCTTCCGCCACGATGCTCTCATGAATGCCGTGGAGTGCATGATTATCGATTTCTTTGACTTCCACGCCAAGCTCTATGGCGTGGACAAAATCAGCTCTCAGTATCACCAACTCATGAGCGAGTTCATCGACCTGCTTGAGCGTGGTGATTACCGTAAAAACCGTGAGATTGGCTACTATGCCGACATTTTGTGCGTCACTCCCAAATACCTGAGCGAGGTGTCGAAAAAAGTGAGTGGTATGCCAGCCAACTACTGGATAACCCGCTACACCTCGCTCGACATCAGTCGCCAGTTGCGCGACCGCTCACTCTCCCTGACCGATGTGAGCGACATGTTTGGGTTCTCGTCGATGTCGCACTTCACTCGCTACGTGCAAAACAACCTGGGCGCCAATCCCACCGACTTTAGAATGTAACCCACCCGAAATTGCTCCACGCAAAAACCATAAAACCATTCCCATTGCAATAAATGGGGACGGTTTTTTTTTAGAAATCTCATTTTTTCTGTTTTTGGTAATTTGCACCGCAAAATGTGTAACATCAATAAAAAGTTCAGGCAGTAATTTTGCAGTGTCAATTTAAAAACAATTAACACCCCAAGAAAGATTATGATAAAGAAAATTTTCACAATGCTATTGATGCTCACAATGGTGGGCACTACAGCTTGCAGCGCAAAGAATAGCGCCACAAGCAGCGACAACGAGAAAAAACAGGTAGCAGGCAAAGCGCTGGTGGTATATTTTTCTCATGCCGGCGACAACTACGCTGTGGAAAACATAAAAGTGGGAAACACAAAGATTGTGGCCGATTACATTAGTGAGATTACAGGTGCCCATCAGTTTGAGATTGTAACCCACAAGTATGACGGCATGGCCTACAAACCACTGTGTGATCTTGCTCGCGATGAAAAAACTAAAGGCGAGTTACCTCCCTACGAGGGCAATGTTGACATCTCAAAATATGAAACAATCTTTGTGGGCGGTCCCGTGTGGTGGGGCACTTATCCTCAAGTGATGTTCACTTTTTTCAAGAACAACGACCTCAACGGCAAGACCATTATTCCTTTCACCACCCACGAGGGCAGCGGCCTTGGCAGCTGTGTGGAAGACGTGAAGGCACTTTACCCCAACGCCACTTTCAAAGAGGCTTTCTCAATCTATGGTCACGACGTGCGCGATGGCAAAGCTCAGGTGCAGCAGTGGCTCAAGAGCTTGGGCTATTAATAAAAAAATAATATAACTCATAAAAAGAAAAATCAACATCATGGATTTCAGAATGCAAGACCGCATGGAGCTGAAGGCTTTAGTAGACTTCTATGCAACCGAGAGTGATAAGAATAATCAAGACTGCTATGTTGAGATTTTCCGCCCCGACATCAAGCTTGATGTGTATTTTGGCGACAAGCTTGGCATGCAGGCTCGCGACGTGCAAAGCATGATTAGCCAGTACAAGGCATTTGGTGCCGCCAAGGTTTCATTCCACATGAATGGCCAGCAAAGCGTTGACTTTGTCGACGAGACTCACGCCACCGGCACCTGCTACGCGCTTGCCACCCTCGTAACCGAGCAGGAAGGCAAGGACGTGCTCACCGTGCATGCAGTGCGCTACTACGACAAATATGAGAAAATTGATGGTCGCTGGTGGATTGCCGAGCGTGAGCAGCACTTTGAGTGGACCACCCAGCCACAAATCTAACAATAAACCAACTAACCTAGAACAGACAAATGGCAAAGACTTTAATAGCTTACTACTCTCGCCGCGGCGAGAACTATGTGAACGGCAGCATAATGAATCTGCCAAAAGGGAACACCGAGGTGATTGTGGAGAAAATCAAGGCTCTCGTCCCCGACGCCGACGTGTTTCACATCGACACTGTGCGCCGCTACAGCGATTCCTACATGACCTGCATCGAGGAGGCCAAGCAGGAGCTGCACGACCAAGCACGCCCGGAGGTGAAGGAACCGCTGGAGAGCATCGATGAGTATGACACCGTCATTCTGGGCTATCCCAACTGGTGGGGCACGATGCCCATGGTGGTCTATACGTTTCTGGAGTCGTATGACTTCACGGGCAAAACCATCATCCCCTTCTGCACCAACGAAGGCTCGGGCATGGGTTCGTCGGTACGTTTCATCAAGAAGCTCTGCCCCGGTGCAACCGTAGAGGACGGCATCTCCATTCACGGAGCCGAGGCCGCTCATGCCGATGCCGAAGTGCAACGCATTATTTCAATGCTATGAACAAGCAAGTAGTAGTGCTGGTGGGTGCCGGCAGCATAGGCATGGCAATAGCACGCCGCGTGTCGGCAGGAAAGCATCTGGTTGTTGCCGACTACAGCAGGGAAAAGGCAATGCGTGCGGCCGAGACTCTCGAGAATGCCGGCTTTGAGTGCTCGACCATAGAGTGCGACCTTGGTTCAAAGGAAGACATACTGAAGTTGGTGGAGTACGCTACGAGCAAGGGCGAAGTGACGAATGTGGTGAATGCCGCAGGGGTATCGCCCTCTCAGGCCCCCGTAGAGGAAATCCTTCGTGTGGATCTCTATGGTACAAGTGTATTGTTGGAAGAGTTCGGCAAGGTGATTGCCGAGGGTGGCTCAGGCGTGATTATCTCCTCGCAGAGCGGCCATCGTCTGCCAGCCTTGCCGCAGGAGCAGAACGAGGCACTGGCTACGACTCCTGTAGATAAACTTTTGGAGTTGCCGTTCCTGAAGGCTATCGACGACACATTGAAAGCTTACCAGTATAGCAAGCGTTGCAATGTCTTGAGAGTGATGTATGAGGCCACCCGATGGGGAAAACGTGGTGCCACTATCAACTCTATTTCGCCCGGCATCATCATCACCCCATTGGCCAACGACGAACTACACGGGCCGCGCAAGGAGGGTTATCTTAAGATGATTGAGGGAATGCCGGCTCGCCGTGCCGGAACGCCCGACGAAGTGGGCGACCTTGCTGAGTTCCTCATGTCGAGCCGTGGACGATTTATCACCGGCAGCGACTTCCTCATTGATGGCGGTTGCACCGCCAGCTACTAGTATGGCGACTTGCAATACTTGAAATCAACACATTAATTTTTTTAAAACAATTATGGAATATATAAAACTATCTAACGGCATTGAAATGCCACTGATGGGCTACGGTGTGTTTCAAGTAGACCCGTCAGAGTGTGAACGTTGCGTTAGCGATGCCTTGAGCGTGGGCTATCGCCTGATTGATACAGCTCAAGCCTATTACAACGAAGATGGTGTGGGCTCGGCCATCGCCAAGAGCGGCATCAAGCGCGAGGACCTGTTTCTTGTGACCAAAGTGTGGATTTCAAATGCCGGCGAGGAAAAAGCTGCAGCAAGCATCGACGAGAGCCTGCGCAAGCTGCGGACCGACTATATCGACCTGCTGCTCATTCATCAGGCCTACGGCGACGTGTTTGGTACATGGCGCGCTATGGAGAAGGCTTATAATGCTGGCAAGGTGCGCGCCATTGGCGTGAGCAATTTCCAGCAGGCACGTTTCTTCGACTTTGCCCATTACGTTGACATCAAGCCCATGATTAACCAGTTGCAATGCAACACCATGATTCAGCAGAATGCCATCCAACCTCTACTGGCCGACTTTGGCACGCGCATGATGGCATGGGGACCGCTCGGCGGTCAGGGTGCCGACGGCGTAGTGAAAAGTGAGTTGCTTGCAGGCATTGGCTCACGCTATGGCAAGAGCGCAGCTCAAGTAGCCCTGCGCTGGCTCATCCAGCGTGGCATAGTTGCCATCCCAAAAAGTACTCACCGCGAGCGCATGGAGCAAAATCTCAACATCTTCGACTTCTCGCTCACTGCCGACGAGATGGCCCAAATAACAACTCTCAACCGGCACGACACGGGCACCGTGAACTTTGCTGATGTGCAGTTTGTGAAATATCTCATTGAAACCTACGGATGATGCGCGCGTTGCTCATTAACGGCAGTCCACATGCTCGGGGTTGTACTTTTACTGCCCTGAGCATTGTGGGTAGGCAACTGGAACAGGCTGGCATAAAGGCTGAGGTTATTCACGTGGGTCACAAGGCCATCAGGGGATGCATCGGAACATTGTGCACGGCAACACCCCCGACGAAGTTTTGAAAGATGAAGAAGGACTACAGACGATGCGTGTGCTTGGCCGCAACATTGCTTTCCTTGTGCATGCCATTGATGCTGAGCGCAACCGCAACGGCTTGCCACAGGTCGAGCCACAACGCATCGCGACAAATTTTATCAGATAAAACAATGAATGACAATCAACAACTTGAGGCGCTATATTGTCGCACCTATGATGCAATGATAGCAAAAGACACCGCTGAGCTCAATGAGGTGCACGCGCCGGAGTTTGTTCTCACTCACATGACCGGCTTACGCCAGCCTAAAGATGTATATATCAAAGCTATAGCCACTGGCATTCTCAACTATTACTCGGCGCATCACGAGGCTATCACAGTAACCATTAGCGGCGACCATGCCACACTGGTGGGCCAAAGCCGAGTGGAAGCGGCAGTGTTTGGCGGTGGCAAACACACGTGGCCACTGCAACTCACATTTCAAGTAGAGAAGCGTGAAGGCCATTGGCTCCTGACCAGCGCCATCGCTTCAACTTATTAGGATTCCTCAATACTCTCAACCACGCTCTCGGCAATTTTCTCACCTCAAAAGGGAAATCTGCCGGGAGTTTTTTATTATTTTGGGGAAAATCATTATTTTTGCAGTGATTTTAGGCATTCAACTAATTAACAACACACTTTTTTTCACAAAATCAACTAATAAAGTCTATGAACATTCTAATTCTACAAGGTTCTCCCCGCGCCAATGGCAGCACCGCCTGGATGGCCGAGGAAATGAAGAAAGCTGCCGAGGCGGCAGGTCACAACGTAACACTGGTGAATGTGGCCCGCAAGAAGATTGACGGTTGCCTCGCCTGCGAGTATTGTCACACCAAGGGCAACGGAGCCTGCATCCAAAAGGACGACATGCAGGAACTCTACCCACTCATGGCCGAGGCCGAGGTTCTCGTGCTCGCCGCTCCCATCTACTACTTTACCCTGTGCTCTCAACTGCAGGCCCCAATCCAGCGCATGTACTGCGTTAACGCTCCCGCCAAAGTGAAAAAGATGGCACTGCTCATGTCGAGCTACTCACCAGGCGTCTACACAGGAGCCACTGCCGAGTACCACGACATTTGCAACTACTGGAAAGTGGAAGATTGCGGCATTGTCACCGCCATGAATGAGGAGCAAAAGACCGACGCCACCAAGCAGAAAATTGCCGACCTGGTGGCCAAGTTCTAAAGCAATCAGTTTTTTCTCTGCCCTATCCCGAATCCCAGAGTCCTCCCAATGATGAACATAGAAGAGTTTCGTGATTATTGCCTGTCGCTGCCTGGAGTGAGCGAAGGCACTCCCTTTGAGAAATTCTCGAAGGGTAAATTCACAATCCTAGTCTTCTATGTGGAAGGACACATGTTCTGCTACTTCAACATCGACGATTTCAAGGCTGTAACCATCAAGTGCGACCCTAATGAAATGGTCGAACTCAAGGAGCGTTACCAGGCCATAGGTGAGCCCTACAACGGCGACAAGCGCTACTGGATGAGCGTGGAGCTCAACGGCGACGTTGGCGACGATGAGCTCCGCGCCCTAGTGCGCAAGTCTTACCAACTGGTGAAGTCGCGCCGCAAAACCCGCTAAAAATATTTTCCGGGCAATTATATGGCCAATACCGCCCCTCTAAAAAAGAGATGTGTTATTCTTCCTCAATGCGCCTGATGAGTTTGGCGGGAATGCCACCCACAATGGTGCATGGTTCCACATCCTTGGCGACAACAGCACCTGCCGCCACCACAGCCCCATCGCCGATGGTGACACCGGGCAAAACGGTGGCATTGGCACCAATCCACACGTTCTTGCCAATGTGAATTGGCGCATAAGTCATGCTCTGCCGCCTGCTGGGCGCAAGGTCGTGATTGATAGTGGCAAGCACCACGTTGTGACCAATGAGGGCTCCCTCATCGATTGTGATGCCACCCTGATCCTGAAACTTGCAACCCATGTTAATGAAAACACCCTCGGCAAGCTTGATGTTCTTGCCGCAATCGGTGTGGAATGGCGGAAAAAGGCCCACCGTTGCAGGCACCTCACGGCCAAACAGTTCCTCAAGCAGCGCATGCAACTGCTCGGGTGTGTGATACTTGCCGTTAATCTCGGCCGTAATCTGCAACGCCTCTTGCGAGAGTTTGTGAAACATCATGTGCACCTGCGAGCCACCCACAACAGGCTGCCCGCTGGCCATGTAATCTCGAAATTCCTGTATTGTCATAAAGAAATTATTGTTTAATTATCCCATTACTCAGCCTGTGTTATTTTACACTACAAATTTACATAGAATTCTCGAAATTCACAGCTCATATTAATAAAAAAGCTCTACAATACAATGATAAAGTTCTTTTTCCGAAATTTGGGTAACCGGTTATTCCAACCACACAAATAATTGTGAACGCAGATGAGAAAAAAATGGAAAAAACAACTATCTTTGTGCTCTCATTTCCCACCTAAAAGAAATAGTTTTTCATTGATTGAGCTATGAATGAATTATCTTCAGGAGCTTTTAGACTCACAACAAGCACCATTGCTGGAAGGGAGAGCCACATTTACCGTGCTGACAAAGCTCGGCATGTGCTCATCCAGCCAGTTGATGACCACGACCAGAACTTGCTAAACAATGAGGTTGGAGAAATAGCTCGATTGACTCCAATGCCATTCACGCTGGCAGCATTCAAAATCAACGACTGGAACAGCGAACTCACACCTTGGCAAGCACCACCGGTTTTCGGCAAAAAGCCATTTGGCGACAAGGCGGCATCCACGCTCGACTACATTATAACACATCTGTTACCCGCACTCCAAGAACAAGGTATTTCAACGGCTCATTGCATCTTGGGCGGATACTCGCTTGCGGGATTATTTGCCTTGTGGTCGGGTTACACATCAAGCGTCTTTAATGGCATTGCGGCAGCTTCTCCCTCAGTGTGGTATCCTGGCTGGATTGCCTTTATCAATGACAAAAAACCTTTGTGTCAAAACATCTACCTCAGCTTAGGCGACAAGGAAGAACATACCCGCAATCCCATCATGGCGCAGGTGGGCCACTGCATCAACCGTCAGCACCAGGCACTTCAGCAGCAAGGAGTCAACACCACCCTACATTGGAACCCGGGCAACCACTTTGCTACCCCTCACCTGCGCATGGCACAAGCCTTCGCATGGCTTCTGAATCAATAATCACTTGCCGATGCAGAAGTGGCTGAAAATTTCGCCTAGGATATCGTCGGTTGAGATTTCGCCGGTGATTTCGCCCAGGTAGTGCATGCACTCGCGAATGTCTTGGCTCACAAGGTCGCCGCTTAGTCCTGACGATAGTCCCTGCAGGGTGCGGTCGATAGCTTCACCGGCACGCACAAGAGCATTATAGTGGCGCGAATTGGTGACAATTACCGCGTTTTCATCGTTGACTTGCGGCAGTGCCGCCGCAGCAATAATTTCGCTCTTGAGTTTGTCAACTCCCATTCCTTCTCGCGCCGATATTTCAACAATTGTGACTGTGGGGGCAAGAGCTTTAACGCGATTTACTATAGCTTGCGCAGGCGCGACATCGACCTTGTTGATAACGGCTAGTACCGCCTTGTCAGCGCAGTGCTCCTTAACATGCAAGAAGAAAGATTCTAATTCTGCGATTGGGGCTGTGGCATCAATCATCCACAGCACGATGCGTGCCTCGTCCATCTTCTTGAACGAGCGCTCAATGCCCATAGCCTCGATAGCATCGGTCGACTGGCGAATGCCTGCAGTGTCGATAAAACGAAGTAGTGTGCCATCTATCACGATAGTGTCTTCAATAACATCGCGCGTGGTTCCCTTGATGTCACTCACCAGCGCCCGGTCGTCGCCCAGGAGTGCGTTGAGCAAAGTGGACTTCCCGGCATTTGTAGGACCGATAATAGCCACCGGCAAACCGTTCTTAATAGCATTGCCTGCCCGATAGGATTGCGCCAGCGAGTCAATCACGTCTTTAATGCCAGTGGCAAGCTTTTCAAGTCGCTCGCGGTCGGCAAAGGTGACATCTTCCTCACTGAAGTCAAGTTCAAGTTCAATGAGCGACACAAACTGCAGCAGTTGCGCTCTCAACGCACTGAGTTTGCGGCTAAAAGCCCCTCTCATCTGGTTCATTGCCACATGATGCGAAGCCCGCGATTGCGACGCAATGACATCGGCGATTGCCTCGGCCTGCGACAGGTCGAGACGGCCATTGGCAAATGCCCGCTGCGTGAATTCACCACCCGTAGCCGCACGGCATCCTGCATCGATGAGAGTGGTAACGAGTTGTTGCTGAATCCACATTGAGCCGTGGCATGATATTTCCACCACGTCTTCGCCTGTGAAAGAATTGGGGGCACGAAACACGGTGAGCACCACCTCGTCGAGCATCTCTCCATGAGAATCAACAATGCGCCCCAAGTGGGCAGTGTGGCTCTTCAACTTGTGCAAAGCCAACCCCTGCCATCGCTGCCCGACAATGGTGAGCGCCTGGTCGCCACTCACCCTAATTACCGCTATTCCACCCATGCCATGAGGCGTGGAGACCGCACATATCGTGTCCATAATGAATTATCAGTATTTTTTAGTAAACCAGTAGACAAGTAAACGAGTTGACGTGCAAAACGCTCATTCATCTTCACGCTCCACCTATCCACCATTAATCAGTTTTAAAAGAGCAAGATGTATTACATCACATAACTCCCACAACATTAGAGTACCAAGTCAAGTTACCATTGATTGTAGTTGAAATTGGCTTCAACTTGCCGCACAACATTGTCGGGCAGGGAACTGAAGAAATCGTGTCCTGTAACGCGTTCCACTTCGTCGACACTGCAGGCATGCCGCTGAACGCCGCCACCGCCCTCGCGGTTGTCGTAGATAAATCCGATGGCGCAGTTGCGCGATGGATCAAGCACAACCTTGAAAAAGCCCGCCGGCACCACAATGTCGTTGTTCTTTCCTATGCGACGGCTGGCGCCATTAAGCACCGGTCCTGTTGCCACAACAATCTTGCCGTGGCTCATTGCCCAGTCGTGAACCTTAAGTTCAAGTTTGTTCCAGCTGCCACCATTGAGATCGTGATCCTGCGGGCAGATGTTGGTCATCAGGAAGCAGTCGCTCATCGACTGCCTACTCCAGCGCATATCGTTGGCAGGAGCCATGTGACCACGGTCGTAACCACTGCCTCGATACTCAAACCAGTCGGGGCAACCGCTCACCGAGGGGTCGGCATAGAACTTGTAGTTGCGACGATGCTCTGCCCCGGGGCCGTTGGTAACAGCCACCATGTCGGCCGTGAGAATGTAGCTCACGCAGTTGGGCACGCGACAAGCCGGGTTAAAATTCACCGTCATGGCAGCATATCGCTTAGTTGTGTTGCGATAGCGCGAGTTGATGCGCACGTCGGTCAGTGCCGAGTTCACGGCATTAAGCTGCTGTTGACCTTTAGCACTGCCTCGCCCGGAATCGCCAGCCTTAAAAAAAGGCGTGACAACATGCTCGGTGAGCGAGAGTTTCTTGTGCCTGTTTTTCTTGCGCTTGGCATCGGCCACTCCCGAAACCAGCAAAGCCACCACAATTGTGATAATGCACCCCACGCTGAATTTGTCAAACCTAATCTTCATAATCTAGACAATTTTTAAAGAAAACGAAATAACAAGTTTACCGGTGAAGTGCAAATCTCATGCCAAAAAGTGTGGCCTCTAAGGATTAAGCCACTGGTAAAGGTTGCTTGAGGCCTCGATGCGGTTCTCTACATCGTCGGGCAGGGCATTGAAAAAGTTCATGCCTGTGCGTTCCTCCACCTCGTCGACACTCACGGCATAGCTCTTGAGCGAGCCTCCGCAGGCACGATTGGGGCAAATGAAACCAATCGCCTTCATGGGCGAGGTTTTAGGCGCGAGAATCACCTTGAAGAAAGCTTCGGGAACGGCAATATCCAAATCCTGGCCAATAGTCTTGGGACTGTTACCCACAATTGGCCCGGTGACCACAACAAGCGACTTGTCGCGGCGCGCCCACTCACGAATCTTCAACTCCAGGTCATTCCATAAGCCTGCGTTAAGCGCATTGTCCTGCGGACAGATGTTGGTGAGGAAGAATGTTTCATTCATAGCCTGTTCATTCCATTTCATGTCGCAGGCAGGAGCCATGTGACCACGATCGTAGCCCGAGTCGCGGTAGTCCCACCAGTTGGGACATCCCGGCACCTTCTCGTCGCGCTCGAAGTTACCGCTGCGCTCCCGTTTTCCTCGTGCCTCTTGCGCCGTAATCTCATAGACCACGCAGTTGGGAATGTGCAGTTGCTTGTTGAAGTGAGCCGTAAACCCCTTGTATCGCACCACGGTGTTGCTCAATCCACGCGGGAACAGCACACTCTCATAGTTACCGTCGGTAGTGGTAGTGGCAGTGGCTGGCAACACCTCATCGCTATTGAGCACCTGTGCTCTCTCGGCTTCTTCAGCCGGCTCCTGCTCATCACCACCTTTATTAATGTAGACAGTGAGCAACAAGGCCGGCACAACCACCCATGCGGCCCATTGCAGCCATCGTTTTATCCTGTTCTTGTCAATCATGTGTCAAGTGTTAATCTTCGTTTTTTATAATCTCACAAAGAAAGAAATAAATCCATCTTTTGAGCACACAAAGATACTACAAGCAATTCAAAACACAAAAAACAGTTAACATTTTCTTGTTTAAAATCATTACATTTCAAGAATAATAATTAAATTTGCACAGTAACTTCAACCCCCCTTTGAAAAATAATTATGAAATCAAGAATCTTATTAATGTTTTTTGCTATGGCAGTAATGACACTGGCACTAAATGCCCGGGAAAAACAATACAATTACAATGTCACCCCCGACCAGTTGCAATCGGCACTGCACAAGCAACAAGCTCTCGACGTTGCACACCGCCTCGACAAGAGCAGGAAATTGCCGCTAAAGGACTACTTGACCGGTGAGAATGCGCACTACTGGACCGATGGCCGATTTATCGTTGGCACCATTGAGGACCTCGACACCCATCTCATTGAGTTTTTCTATGAAGACGACAGCCAGTCCACCGCAGCCATGGTAAAGCCACACTTCATCAAGCTGAAAGGCTCCAACGCCACAACCGTTGAAAAGCCCATGCTCAAAGTAACAGTTGAGCAACTGGGAGCCTACACGATGCTGGTTTACCGCAACGCCGCGGGAACGCCGGTGCGAGCCTACTACAGCATCACCCTCGACCAGCGGGCCAACGGGCTGTGGAGCCTCCCGGTCTACCACGTGCTTGCCGGCAACTATGCCACAACCGACGGCCACAACGCCGTGCTGGGTGAACGCCTCGACTTCTACACAGGCGATAAATATGACCGCGACCCAGGGCTCTTCGTCTATTATCTTCACCCCGACCGTTCGGCCATCGACATCGAGTATGGTGACGGACGCGTGAGCCATGGCGATCCCAGCAGCCCGAAATATGACAAGATGCCCGGCGGTGGCGGTGCCGGTGCCATCATGGGCCCAATGGAGTGGCAACTGCGACTGTCGCGGCAGGGACTTGAGGCGACAGTCACTAGAGACGAACCCTTCGTCGACCACTCACCACGCCTTAAAAGCGATGCAGTCAATGTGCTCACCAAGCTTCAGTGCCCATGGCCCGGAATCCACGGCAAGTGGGCATTTGCCTCGGTGATGCCACTCACCCACGAACTGCTCATGCTTTTCCCCGCTGATGTGCTCGAGCTCATGCGCGCCGAGATTTATGCACGCCATGGCGACTCGTTCAAGAGTACCGCCAACCAGCAGTATTTCAATCAGCAGCCGTGGTACAAAAAAAGCGGCAAGGCTGTTGCTCTCACCGATGTCGAGCGCTTCAACATAGCTCTCATCAAGCAAGTGATGGCCGGCAAAAAGTAAGCCCACGGTCCCAGCCCCGAGAATAAGTCACCTTTTACCCCTTGAAGAAGGTAAAAAGTGACTTTTTTTCTTTGCCACGTCACAATTATTATCTAATTTTACAGTCACAAAAAGCGCGAGTTAAAACTATTACCCCACCATCACTTATATTAAAAACATCACATGGAGATACAAGGCAGCCTCTTCGACAACATTGACGAAACAGAGAACGGCAACAACATGCGGCAAGCCCGGCAGCCCGAAGCAGCACCCAGTGGCGAGCAGGCACGCATCGTGGAGCTGCGCGAGGCACTAAACCGCCACAACCACAACTACTATGTGCTCAACCGGCCTACCATCAGCGATCAGGAATTTGACCGCCTCATGCGCGAGTTGCAGGACCTGGAGGCCGCCCACCCCGAGATGGCCGACCCGCTGTCGCCCACGCAGCGCGTGGGCAGCGACTTGAGCCAAGGCTTTGAGCAGGTAGCCCACGAGCGCCCCATGATGTCGCTGGGCAACAGCTACAGCATCGAGGAGGTTCAGGATTTTCTGCGTCGCGCCAAGGACGGCTTGGGCGGAGAGCCCGTGGAGATTGTTGGGGAGATGAAATATGACGGCACAAGCATCTCGCTCACCTACGAGAGAGGACGACTGCTGCGAGCAGTCACCCGTGGCGACGGAGTGCGTGGCGACGATGTAACGGCCAACGTCATCACCATTCGCAGCATTCCGCTAGAGTTGCCCAAGGATGCCGACTACCCCGCCCGCTTCGAAGTGCGTGGCGAGATTCTGCTGCCCTGGGCCAGTTTTGAGCGCCTCAACAAGGAACGTGCCTATAACGAGGAACCGCTCTTTGCCAACCCCCGCAATGCCGCAGCTGGCACCCTCAAGATGCAAAACAGCGCCGAGGTTGCCCGTCGCGGCCTGGATGCCCGCTTCTATTTCCTGCTGGGCGACAATCTGCCCTACTCCACCCACACCGAGGCCATGAAGGCCGTGGCGTCGTGGGGGTTCAAGACAGCCCACACCGAGGTGCTTGAGTCGATCGATGCCGTGAGCACATTCATTGAGCGGTGGGACAAAGACCGCAAGTCGCTCCCCGTTGCCACCGACGGCCTGGTGTTCAAGCTCAACTCGCTGCGCCAGTGGCTCAACCTGGGTGCGACAGCCAAGTCGCCACGATGGGCCATTGCCTATAAGTTTGCGCCCGAGCGCGAATGCACCAAGCTCAAGTGGGTGAGCTACGAGGTGGGCCGCACAGGCGTTATCACGCCGGTAGCCAACCTGGAACCGGTGTTGCTGAGCGGCACTGTGGTCAAGCGCGCGTCGCTGCACAACGAGGACATCATCCGCCAGCTCGACATCCACGACGGCGACATGGTCTACGTGGAAAAAGGTGGAGAGATAATCCCCAAGATTGTGGGTGTCGACATCAAGCAACGCGAAGCTCACGCACAGCCACTGCAGTTTGTTACCCATTGTCCTGTGTGCGGCACGCCATTGCAACGTGTAGAGGGCGAGGCGGCATGGGTGTGCCCCAACAAGTGGGGCTGCAAGCCACAAATCACCGGGCGCATCGAGCACTTTGTGGGCCGTCATGCCATGAACATCGACGGCATTGGCGAGGAAGTGGCGGTGCAGCTTCACGACAGCGGCCTGGTGAGCAACATCGCCGACCTCTATGACCTCACCGTCGACAAGTTGGTGAGTCTCGACCGTTTCCAGCTCAAGAGTGCCCAGCGCATCATGCGCGGCATTGAACAGTCGCGTCAAGTGCCTTTCGAGCGGGTTATCTTTGCCCTCTCCATCCAGTTTGTGGGCGAAACCACCGCCAAAGTGCTCGCCCGCAATGTTCACGACATCGACACCCTCATGGCAATGAATGTAGACCAGCTCGCCGCCATTCCCGAGATAGGCCCAAAGATTGCCCAGAGCATAGTGGAACACTTCTCCGTCAAGAGCAACCGCGACATTGTGGAACGGCTGCGGTGGGCAGGCCTGCAAATGGCCCTGAGCGAGCAGGAACTCGCCAGCCGCACCACTAAGCTAGAAGGCAAGAAAATCGTCATCAGCGGCGTGTTCCAGCATCACTCACGCGAGGAATATAAAGCCATGATAGAGCACAATGGCGGCAAGAACGTGAGTAGCATCAGCAAGGCCACATCATTCATTCTTGCCGGCGATAACATGGGACCTGCCAAACTTGAGAAAGCCCAAAAACTAGGCATTGAAATCATCAACGAAGACCAGTTCCTGGAGATGCTCCAATAGATGAGCAAGTTTACCGGTTTACTAAAAAAACTATGTGCCAATAACCGATAACTGAAAACTATTCATTATCTTTGCAGTTTGGAAAATAAAACAACTAACGTTTTCAAAAGAAAAGATGGAGCAACCTAAAAATATTTTCATCAGGAGCGCCGAGCTGGGAGTGCCCTTTGGCGCAGTGCTCACGGTGGCTTCGATAGCGATGACATTTGGCGACAAGGTGCCTCTGCTCTCAATGCTCACGTTGATAGTAATCATCGCCGCACCCGTGATGCTCTACTGGCTGCAACGCAGGCACTACGTGGCAAGCAATGGCTTTGCCACATTCAGCGAGCTGTGGACACTTGCCATCTTCACCACCATTGGCGGCGCGTTAATATGCGCCCTGGTCACCTATGGCATTATCACCTACTTCCGCCCCGATTTTCTCTACGAGCAGGCACAGATGATTGTCGACACCTACAAGCAGCTTCCACAAGGGCAAGGACTGGAAGTGGTGAATGTCTTTGAAAAGATGATAAAGAATAACCTTCTTCCCAGCCCCATCGACTACTGCATGCAGATGTTTTGGCTCACTGCCAGCCTGGGATGCGTGGGCGGCGCCATCACCGCGCTCATCGCCGGCAAAGTGCCCATCAAGAGCGGCAACGCCACCCGAGAGCAAGAGAATTAAAAGAATTATTATTGACCAACAATAACACACACAATCAACAATATGGACATTTCGGTAGTAGTACCACTATTCAACGAAGCCGAGTCGCTGCCCGAGCTGGCGGCATGGATACAACGGGTGATGAACGAGCATGGCTTCACCTACGAGGTGCTGATGATTAACGACGGCAGCACCGACGACTCATGGCAGGTAATCAAGCAGCTGAGCGCCGACAACCCATGCATCAAGGGCGTGTGCTTTCGCCGCAACTACGGCAAGTCGCCGGCTCTCTACACCGGCTTTGAGCGGGTGCAGGGCGACGTGGTGATAACCATGGATGCCGACCTGCAAGACTCCCCCGATGAGATTCCCGAGCTTTACCGCATGATTAAGGAAGACGGCTACGACCTGGTGAGCGGATGGAAGCAGAAGCGATATGACCCGCTGTCGAAAACCATCCCCACCAAGCTTTTCAATGCCACAGCACGCAAGGTGAGCGGCATCAAGAACCTGCACGATTTCAACTGCGGTCTCAAGGCCTATCGCCGCGACGTGGTAAAGCACATCGAGGTGTATGGCGACATGCACCGCTACATCCCCTATCTTGCCAAGAATGCCGGCTTCGACAAGATTGGCGAGAAAGTGGTTCACCACCAGGCACGCAAGTATGGAAAGTCAAAGTTCGGCCTCGATCGCTTTGTCAACGGCTATCTCGACCTGATGACACTGTGGTTCCAGTCCAAGTTTGGAGTCAAGCCCATGCATTTCTTTGGTCTGCTAGGCAGCTTGATGTTCTTCATTGGCCTCATCGCCGTGATTGTTGTGGGCTCCGTGAAGCTCTACAATATGCATGCCGGCAACCATTACATCCTGGTGACCGATTCGCCCTACTTCTACCTGGCACTCACCTGCATGATTCTGGGCACTCAACTCTTCCTCACCGGCTTCCTGGGAGAACTCATCGCGCGCAACTCGGCCGGGCGCAACCACTATGAAATTTCGGCCGAGATTAAATAACGCGCTTCTCTCCTCCCATCAAGGTAACCCCACATGAAAAAGAAAACTAAACAAGTTGTCCTCATCGCGCTATCGGCATTGGCAGGCCTGGCAACGTCGTGCAACAACGGCAACTGCCCAGGCAACAGCAACGCTATTCCGCTGGCCGAGTTCTATCAAGACGGCAGCTCTGTCATCATCAACAATCTCACCGTCTACGGAATCGGCGCGCCCGGCGACAGCCTGATTCTCGATGAAGCAAGCGCCTCGAGCGTGTATATGCCGTTGCACATCAGCACCGGGAATTGCTGCTATGTGCTCGATTATAACACCGAGGGCCTAGAGGCCGACACCATCAAGCTGGAATATGACGCGATTCCCTACTTTGAATCGCATGAGTGCGGAGCAATGTTCAACTTCAGAATCACCGGCATTGAGTACACGCTCAATGCAATCGACTCCATTGCTATCACCCGCACATTGATTAACAACGACGACGTGGCATCGATTAAAATCTACATGCAATGATGAGAAGCAAGATTTATATGGTGATGTGCATCGTGGCAGCAGTTTTGATCAACACAGCCCAGGCTCAGGAGCCACAGCGCAAGGTGACACCCGTTAAACCCAGCACCAACAAGGTGCTCACGCCGCCCAAGGGCACCGACGAGAAAGTTATCGAGCAATATCTCTCGGGCGACTCAACACAAGCCAGGGCGCAGGAAATCAAGGACTCGCTGGCAAGAATCTATCCCCACTACCCCACCCTCACCGAGCTTGGACTGGGACTCAACTTCAGCGACGCCCTGCTCATGGCCTTTGGGCAAAAATACTCATCATTCGACATTAGCGCCACGCTCAACATGTGGAACCGCCTGCAACCGGTGCTCGTCGTGGGACTGGGACGAGCCAAGGACACCTCCGACGACATGAATTTTACCTACACCGGCCGTCTCTCACCCTACCTCAAGCTGGGAGCCAATTACAATTTCCTCTTCAAGAAGGAGCCACGCTATCAACTCTATGCCGGAGTGAGACTGGGACTGAGCACCTTCAAGTACAGCATCACCGACGTAAGCGTGAACAACAGCTACTGGGGTGAGGGCAACTACTCCTACGACTTGCGCAACATAGGCTCACATGCCCTGTGGGGCGAATTGCTGTTGGGACTCAAGGTGGGCATTGCCGGCAACTGGTCGCTGGGATGGGAAGCAAAGTTTCACAACTTGTTCAGCTACAAGAAAAGTGATAACGGCAAGCCGTGGTACATTCCCGGCTTTGGCACACGGGGGAGCAAGTGGGCATTTGGCATCTCGGCCTACTACACTATTCCGCTGAGCCGCGACCGCTGGCCCGCCGTTGACGACAAAAACAAGATAAAAAAGGCGGCACGCCAGCACAATGCGACACAATGAAATCAATCTAAAAAATGCCACCGGGCTAGACTTCGACTAGCCCGGTGGCATTTTTCACATATTATCTCCAAGTCTTCGACTTGTTTCCTCGCAATTGTCCTTAACAAAAAAGACAAATCAACGTTGCAGAGAATGTATTAAAGAGCATCCAGAGCCCGACGCGCAGCGCGGTACTCGTCCACGAGGCGCTGCATAACCACGGCCACAGGCTCGATGTCGCGCCCCTTGAGCAGCGACGCGCCTTGCCCTATCTCGAGCTCTCCATTGGCAATGTCGCCGTCGAAGATTCCCACCCGGGTCATGCCGGTGCCAATTATCTCGAGCAACTCCTCGCCGGTTGCGCCACGGTTCTCGGCTTGCTCAATGGCATCATAGAAACCGCCCTTCACCAGGCGCGTGGGCGAGAGCTTGCGCAGCAACAGCCTGGTGTCGCCCTCGTTCAGGTCGAGACAACGGCGCTTGAAAGCCTCGTGAGCGCCGCTCTCCTGAGTGAGTGCAAAGATAGTGCCCAGTTGCACGCCCTCGGCTCCCAGCACCTGCGCCGCAAGTATCGCGTCGCCGCTCATGATGCCACCGGCCGCAATGAGCGGCAACGATGTGGCACGGCGGGCGGCAGGAATCAGGCACATTGTGGTTGTCTCCTCCTTGCCGTTGTGACCGCCGGCCTCAAAACCCTCGGCCACCACCGCGTCGACTCCGGCGTCCTCACACTTGCGCGCGAAAGCCGATGAGGCCACCACATGGGCAACCTTGATGCCACGCTCGTGCAGCCATGCCGTCCACTTCTTGGGGCTGCCTGCACTGGTAAAGACCACCGGCACGCGCTCTTGCGCTATCACCTCCATCATCTCGGCGCTGCCCGGCTTCATGAGTGGCACGTTCACACCAAAAGGCTTGCTTGTGGCCGCCTTGCACTTGACGATGTGCTCTTGCAGCACCTGGGGCGTCATCGACCCGGCACCTATCAGTCCCAGGCCTCCCGCATTACTCACCGCTGCAGCCAGTCGCCAGCCACTGCACCACACCATGCCACCGGCAATGATGGGATATTCCATTCCAAAGAGATTGGTTACTCTGCTTTTCATCATCATTGATTGCTTTATTAATAGTTATATTGTGGATTTTTTACGCCTCAAAGTTACGCACTTTTTTCTTATTATCACAACCGCACAACCACCGTTTCACCCCTATTTGGAGCAGTAAATCATAACAAACGCATAAATTTAAGGCCGATTTAGTTTATTTTTAAATTAGTGGGCAGCATTTTAGCACTCATGGCCACTAATTTTGCAGTGTAAAAACAAAACAACATAACTCAAAATCAACTTTAGGAGGACAAAATTATGAACAACACTGCATCAACCATCAAGACCGGTGACCAAATATTCGCAACACTCATCCTTGGAGGGAAGATAATTGCCAGCGTGTGCAAAAGCAATTTTGCCAGCATCGATGAAGTGGTGCGCTTCATTACGGGCACTGCAGGAAGATTCATGGGACTCGCACAACTGAGCATTCGCAACAAGACTCAAGGCTGGTCAACCAGCATGTCGCTTGCAACACGCCAAGCGCAGCAACCCGCGCACCGCTTGCCACAGCGACAAGGCACCTACCGCCAGGCTTCACTCTTTGCCTAAACCAAAAAAAACAAGCATAAACTCACTCAACATTCCTTAAACTCTATTACCTGAAAAACTATTTATCACAATTCTTGTTTATCTATTAATCTCGTTTTTTATTTGTTTGACTTCAGTTTGCAGGAAATCCCCCATGCGAGATGGCGGATTTCCTTTTTTTCACCGTGAAGTTTCTTTTTTCTCGACATCATCATTGCCCTGTGATTGTGGCAACAATATATTCGGAGCGAGTGCCTATGCGATACTTGCCACCCCAGATGCCCAAGCCTGAGCTAACATAGTAGCGAGTGTCGCCCTTGTGATAAAAACCCCACGCATTCTCATACATTGAGTGGACAATCAGGCTGATGGGCCACACTTGCCCCTCATGAGTGTGACCGCTCAACTGGAAGTCAACACCAACTTGCTGCGACTGTTCAAGCTCGTAGGGCTGATGGTCGAGCAAGATGATGAACTTGCCGCGGTCGACACCGGCCAGTAGCTGCTCCACAGTTTTGCGATTACGCCGGGAGCGGTCGTCACGGCCCGCAACAACAAGGTCGCCAATGGTGAGAGTGGTGTCACGCAACAGCTTGATGCCGGCGCGATTATAGAAATCGAGCGACTTGTCGATGCCTGTGATGTACTCATGGTTGCCCACGCATGCCACAACAGGAGCCTTGAGGCTGCGAAAGTCGGCTGCCATGTCCTCCTCATTGAGTGGGCGCACATAGCCGTCGATGATGTCGCCTGCCACAAGAATGAGGTCGGGATTCTCGGCGTTAATCATCTTCACCCATCGCTGCCACTCGGCTTTGCGATTGTGGTAGCCCAGGTGCAAGTCACTGAGCATCACCACCTTCACAGGCTTGGAAATGTGCTTCGAAGTTGTGAGTTGCAAGGGCTGCCTCACCTTGTTGTGATAATGGATGTTGCCATAGATGAGCAAGCCTGTCACCAGTGCGGTGATTGCGCCGGCTGTGAATGCGTTGCCATGCAACCAGTCGCGTGGCACCAAGTGCACCAATCGCCCCAAGTCGAGGACAACAAAAACCAGCAACAGATAAAGAAACACGATGAGCCATAAGGTGCTAACGTCGTAGGCCGCCGAGGCCAACGAGAGTGGCATGCGGTCGAAGGCGCCAAAAATTCCCACCAGCATCATCACCAACGCAGCCGCCATGAGAATTATCACCAACCACTTTGCCCACACCGGCAAAGGCAACACCTGATAAACATGCCACAGCACATACACATGGGCGGCAACAGGCAAGAGCATGAAAAACAAAAAGCCAAGTTTCATCTTATAGCAGTGTATTAAAAGTTGGACAAAATTAGTCATTTTAATTTTTATTCACGTCATAGAAGTATTTTTTTCAATAGAAAGTATTATTTTTGTCAAAAATTTTCCAAACTACAGATATAATGAAAAAATTATTCATCTTAGCAATAATTTCGCTTATGGCAAGTGTGACTATTAACGCTGAAGTGCTACCACAGCCCAACACCACCGGTGGCAAGCCATTGATGCAAGTAATGAACCAGCGCGCATCGAGCCGTGACTACAAGCAGGGAATGACTGTTTCTAAGCAAGACTTGAGCAACATGCTGTGGGCGGCATGGGGCATAACCCACGACGGAAAGCACACCGTGGCCACCGCCATGAACCGACAGGAGCTAATCCTCTATGTGGTGACACCCACCGAGGTGAGCCGCTACAACCCCGAGGCCAACACGCTGACAACCGTCAACACTGGCGACTATCGCAAGTTCAGCACCATGCAGGACTTTGCTGCCATCGCACCCATCAACATCGTGCTCGTGGTTGACACCAGCAAGCAAGAACGCCCCGAATTCCAGGGTTATACCGCCGGCGCAGCTTCACAAAACATTTATCTCTACTGCGCACAAGCCGGCCTTAAGAGCGTGGTGCGCGCAGGCTTCGACCGTGAAAATCTGCCCAAGGCTCTCAAACTTAGCGCCAACGAGCGCATCCTCTTTGTTCAGACCGTGGGCAAATAACCACACGTCGAGCCAATCACTCACATTAGCACATCACAATGTTTTCAAGCAAACGAGTTCTTCTTGTAACGATGGTGGCAGGGTTCATGGCATTGTGCCTGCAATCGTGCAAGAAAGAAAAGCAATATCGCGACTACTTCGACAAGAGCCAGCTCGAGGTGATAGCCAAGCTGGGCAACCGCCCCAAGTTGCCCGACAGGCACCTGGAGATGGCCGACACATCATGGATAGACGACAATGGAATGCACCGCCTGCCGGTGTATCCTCTGCCGGGCACTTACAAGGAGCTGTTTCAAGACTATAATGATGTGCAGATTCCACATGCCACACGCAACGGCATCGAGCCTATTCAAAACTTTCACGATGCCTATCACCTGCGGCAACCCATCGTTAAGATTGCCACCTGCGAGGCCTATTATCTCGACTCACTATCTCACTCCATGCCTTTCCTGGTGCCCAAGGCGGCACTGGTGCTCGAGGAGATAGGGTGCGCTTTTGCCGACTCGGTGAAGGCACTCGGTGGCAGCGCCTATCGCATAGTTGTGACAAGCTGCACCCGTTCCAACCACACGGTACAGAAACTGCTCAAGGTGAACCGCAACGCATCGGCTCGCTCGTGTCACATGTTTGGCACCACATTCGACCTCAGCTGGACACACTTTGAGCCCTACAACAACGACTACCTCATCAACAACGAAGACCTGAAGAACATTCTGGGCCACGTGTTGCTTGACTTCCAGAGCAAGAACCGGTGCACCGTGCTCCATGAGCGCGGCCAGTGCTGCTTCCACATCACCGTGATTTAAGCATCACATCACAAAAAACAGAGAAACAAACAACTAAAACATAAATCATTCATTAACAAAATGACCGAACAAAACGCTATTGCCAACTACTACAAATACACTGGCAAAAAATCATTCAACTTCACCACAGCGCTTGTCGACATGGACGGCGTGCTTTTCGACTCAATGAAAAATCACACACGCGCATGGGTGAAACTGATGAAAAAAAACGGAATAAAGTGCACACGCGACGAGTTCTACATGTATGAGGGAATGACCGGACGCGACATCATCAAGATGAAGTTCAAGGACGGAGCCGGAAAGAACATTACCGACGACGAGGCACAAGCTCTCTACAAGGTTAAAACTCGCTATTTTACCGAGCTGGGCGACGTGGAGATGATCGACGGCACGCTTGAGTTGCTAAAGGCTCTCAAGGCCGCAGGCATCAAGTGCGTGCTGGTTACCGGTTCGGGCACACACACCATGCTTGAGCGAGTCGACACCGACTATGAAGGCATCTTCGATAAACAGCGCATCACCGCCACCGATGTCAAGCGCGGCAAGCCAAATCCCGAGCCCTACCTCAAGGCTATGGCAAAGATGAACGCGCAACCCAATGAGTGCATCGTCATCGAAAACGCTCCACTGGGCGTGCAAGCCGGTCACACCGCCGGCTGCTTCACCGTGGGTGTTACCACCGGACCCATAGCCGAGAAAGACATGTATAAGGCCGGGGCCGACATGGTGTATAAAGACATGGCCTCGTTCCAGGCGGCACTGCCCCAACTCATCGAGGCTCTAAAGACCACACTGTGATGCAGCAGCAAGTGCTATACACAAGCAACGTGAATGCCACCCTCAGCACGATTATTGAGGGTGGCAATTACAATGCTGTGATGGTGCTTGCCGATTCCAACACACGCCACCTTGCGCTGCCACAACTGCCTTGCCTGGAGAACGCTACTGTCATCGAGATGCCGAGTGGCGAGGCAAGCAAGACTCTTGACACCTTAACCGGTGTGTGGCGAGCAATGCAGCAATGCGGCGCTACCCGGCATTCACTGCTGGTGAACCTGGGCGGAGGTGTAGTGACCGACCTGGGTGGTCTTGCCGCCGCAACCTTCAAGCGCGGCATCCCATTCATCAATGTGCCCACCACATTGCTGGGCGCCGTCGATGCCGCAGTGGGCGGCAAGACGGGCATCAACTTCATGGGGTTCAAGAATGAGATTGGAGCCTTTGCCCCCGCCTGCCACGTGATTGTGAGCACTACCTTTTTCCCCACCCTCCCCGAGCAGGAATTGAAGGCGGGCTTTGCCGAGATGCTCAAGCACGCCATGCTCTCGTCGAGCGAAAGTTTTTTCCATTTGCTTGACACCGACTTCTCTTGTATAAATTACGACACACTACTCGACCAATTGCGCGACTCCATCAAGATAAAAGAAGACATCGTGCGACAAGATCCACATGAGCAAGGGCCACGCAAGGCACTCAATCTGGGCCATACCGTGGGGCATGCGTTTGAGGCAAAAGCTCTTGCCGACGGCCACCCCATCCCTCATGGCTACGCCGTGGCGTGGGGACTCGTGACCGAGGCCGTGCTGTCACACCTAATCCTTAATTTCCCAAGCCATCAACTCTATGCCCTGGCAAGCTTTGTAAAAAGCAACTATGGAGCCTTCCACATCACCTGCGACGACTATCCACACCTTCTCGACATCATGCGACACGACAAGAAGAGCCTGGCCGGTGAAATAAACTGCACCCTGTTGCACTCGTGTGGCGACTATAGTATCAACAACACAATCAGCAACGACGACATCACCGCTGCTCTCGACATCTACCGCGACCTCGTGGATTAACAGCTGCCAAGAAAATCTTATCACATAACTATAAACCAAAACTGCAAGGTTGCCGTTTTGGAAGGCGTGCCGCTTTGTGCTGTAAATTTGCAATATCAAAACAAATCAATTTATTAACCTTATTAATTATTAGAATTATGCAAACTACAGCCAAGACCCGTGTTTACAACGTTATCATTCTCGACAAGAGCGGCTCGATGAGCAGCATCGCGCGCCAGGCAATAGATGGCGTGAACGAAACAATCCAGTCAATCAAGCGCAACCAGGAAAAGTATCCCGAGCAGGAACATGTGCTTACGCTAGTCGCCTTCTGCGGCTGCGAAATCAAGAAAATCTACAACGAGTGTCCCATTGGTGAGGTTGCGCCCATTACAAGCAGCCATTATCGTCCATGCTGCATGACGCCGCTCTATGATGCCATTGGTAACACCATCACTCAAGTGCATCGCATTAAGGGCGACAACGACATCGCCAGCGTGACAATCATTACCGACGGCTACGAGAACGCCAGCCGCGAGTTCTCTAAAAAGGCTATCAAGAGTCTCATCAATGCTTACAAAAACGAAGGCTGGCTCTTTGCCTACATTGGTGCCGACCACGACGTGGAAGCAGTAGCGTTCTCACTCGCCATCGACAATCATCTCACCTTTGAGAAGACAGCGATGGGCACCTCGCGAATGTTTGCTCAAGCACAACGATGCCAAGCCGATTTTCTTGACGACATGGCCCCGATAATGGCAAGCGAAATGAGCGCAGACTACAAAAAGGAATTTATCATCAAGCGCGCCAAGAGTCTGTTCAAAGACTAGTCATGACGCATCAGTCAACGTGCCAAGCGGCTTAATAAAAAGAAAGCGAGCTTGGCACGCTTTTTGCAACGATTTCAGTTGTTAATTAATTTATTCTAATGACATTATGATTCTCTACAACTTCGACCCCAAATTCCACCAATTAAAATATGGCGTAATCTACGTCATTCTTCCCACGCACCTCTATGCCATGAGCAACAAATCCAGCGACATTCTGTTATTATTGCGCAGGCACACCAACTTCCACGTAGAGTTCATTCACGATGATCAGGCTCAAGAGGTCACAATCCTGGCACGCCGTTTCAACTTAGGAAACATGGGGCGAGATGCAATTGTCAAAACTTCGTTCTCGAGCGACTTCAGTAATAATTATCTCGACGATATAAAGTCATTTATCGACATCTTGACCGACATCACCAGCACAAGCAGTGGCGACATCACGCTCGAAACACAATGGGCACACCAAGACGTCGAATCAATGCCACAAGCAATGCCGAGCAGTCACAGCCATTTTAATTATTGCAAGAAATCTATTTTGCTCGACTTTTGTGAGGAATCGGATGCGGCCTACGCCTGTGGTGATGAAGATGAAGACGAAGATGAGGAAAATGAGGTTGAAGACATCGAGTGCCAGCGACAAAATGACCTTAAAGCTATTCAGGCTCAAATTCTTGACTATGTAACAAAATATCATGCCGACCCATCGCAACTCATGGTGACGCTGCTCGAAGGAAAATTTGTGATTGGCAACAATCGTCTGAGTCCAATCGTGGTAAACAACGACCTCAAAATTGTGCTGCCAGGCTACAATGAGGTGGAGGTGAAAATGCCTGCAATGTGCCGCACTGTCTACATCCTTTTCCTAAACCATCCCGAGGGAATTGAACTGCGCAACATCTCCAATTACCGCCAAGAAATAAGGAACATCTACTCAATGGTGAAGCCAGGGCGCAATGAGGACCTGGCGCGCAAGTCAATCGACATGATCATGGACCCTCTAGGCAACACACTCAACGAAACAATCTCGAAGATTAAGCGTTGCATCGCCAGCTGCATCATCAGCAACGACATTGCCGCTAAATACTATATCACAGGAGAGCGCGGTGGTGCCTATCGCATTGCGCTCGCTCCCTCGCTCATCACCTTGCCGCGCGCTGTGACCCAGTGAAACGCAATGGTTTGCAGGCTAGAGTTATGAAAATATGATTTAGGTGCTTGTTCCCGTCAAAAAAAAAATAATAATTTTGCCACAAGAAATAACATCCTCAAGGTCACCTTGTTTCCTGGCAGGATGAAAGATACCATTTACCAGTTTTTTAATCTTCTTAAAATTATTATTTTTTATGACCAAAAAATTACTCAAATCGTTGAGTGCTGTGGTTCTTGCCATGGCAGGAATCTTAGCATTCTCGCAATCGGCCAACGCGGCAGTTAAAGGTGATGTGAACGGCGACGGTGTGTGCAACAGTGCCGACGTTACCGCACTCTACAAGTTCATCCTTAACAATGATGCAAGCACAATTGTTAATGGTGACCAAAATGCCGACGGCACAATCAACAGTGCCGACGTTACCGCTGTTTATCAACTAATTCTTAACCCTGCTCAATTCGACAAGGTGTACATCCTGGGCGAGGTTAACGGCAACCAATGGGATCCCACAGTAGGTGTCGAGATGACAACCGAGGATGGTAATATCTATACTGCACAAGTTTCCACCAAACCCAGTGGATTCAGCTATTTCAGCTTTACTAAAAAGCTTGCCCAAGAGAACAATGAGTCGGCATGGGATGAAATTGCCCCTTATCGCTTTGGTGCACTTGGCGAGGGCGTAGAAAATAATTTCGTAGTTACTGAGGATGTGCTTGGAACCAGCATTGCTCTCACTAATGACAATTTTATTGCTCTGCAAGTAGCTCCCGGCAATTTCAACTTGAGCATCGACATGGAGAAGATGGAACTCACCATCACCGGCGAGTTTGCTCCACAACCTCAGCCCGAGACCAATTGGTACATCATTGGTACAATCAACGAATGGAGTACCACCGACAAAACATATAAGATGACTCAAGACGCTGAGAATGCCAACGTTTACAACATCCGCATCGATGGCATCAGTCGTGACTTCTGGTTCAAGATTGCCAACGAGAACTGCTACACAGCTGCCGATTTCTGGAACGAGGGTTCATTGCTAGCCTTCCCTGCCGATGGTGTGCAGGCACTGAGCGGAAACCTCGTGCAGGGCAACCAGGGCGCATTTTGCCTGCCAGGCTACTTGAATGCTACCTACATCGACATCACTATCAATACCGAGGAACTAACCTACACCATCACAACCGATGGACAGGAGCCTGAGGACGACCCCGATGCCGAGTATGAATACCTCTACATTACCGGCGATGCCGATGGTTGGAACGGCAATGGAGGCAAAGTAGCTTCGATTAAGGGCGAAAACGACTACTATGGCTTTGTTAATGTAGGCACAGTATTCAAATTCCAAAAGATTCAAGGAGAATGGGGTATAAACTGGGGCGGCAGCAATGGCACCCTCGTGAGCAATGGCGCCAACATTGAAGCTAGTGGCTACGTTTACGTTAACGCCAACCTCAACAACATGACCTACAGTGTGACCCCCATCACCAGCATGGGTGTGATTGGTGACGCCACACAAGGCGGTTGGGAAACCGAGACACCTCTCACCTACAATGCCGAAACCAACACCTGGGAAGGCACTATCACCTTCACCGACGGTGAATTTAAGTTCCGTGGCAATAACAATTGGGACATCAGCTTTGGCGGCACACTCAACAAGCTTGTCCTTAACAGTGATGTTAACATCCATGTTGAGGCCGGCACCTATAACGTTGCCCTCAAGCTTGTTTGCCCAGGAGAATACAGCGCAACTCTCACTCCCGCGAACTGATTTTCACAAACATAAATTAATCTTTAACCCAATTCGGTCATTAGGATTTATGTTAGAACAGAATTTATTTTTAGCAGGTTGTAAAGATTTTGTCTCGACATAGCGGGCTATGTCGAGACAAAATTTAAAACAAAACGCAAAAATAAAACTGTTATGGCATAAAAAGACATTTAAACGAACCTATCGTCGGCCTAATGACCGATTTGGGTTTAACTAACACTATTTATTAACCGCTGGTTAAGAGATTAATTGTCTATTTATTGGTCACGACATCACAATGGCGACGCCCTTCAATCAAGGGATGTCGCCATTGCTGATTTTGTGCCAAAACTTTTTTCATAGCAATACGCACAAAAAAAACGGGCAGTCTCCCGACTACCCAATTCCTTAAAATACACAATTATCTATAAAACAACTATTTTTCTTTTATTGGATATGCCGAATTGACAAACTATCATCTCATCGACGTTGCAAATTTATAATATATTCTTATAATTTCCAAACTTTTTCTTGAAAAATATCATTTTTTCTGTATTTTTTATGTGAATTTAGCACTTTTGAAGTCAAAAACCCTTTTTTAAAAACCATTAAACTAAAAATTCAATTGCAAGTTGTGAGGTGTGTTGGTCGCCCCCACTTGCCATGAAGTTATCTTTAGTCACTGCTCGTGAGCGACCTTCCTCAATTCGGCGTCGCTCGATGAGCAGCAAGCCAATGGCACGAGTCATGAGAATGTCGTCATGGGCTCCACGGCGAGCATTATAGCGTCCCTTGGGGTCCAGCTCATAGGTCGACATCTCGTTCACCGCATCCTTGTCATGCTCAATATAGGCTCTATCGCGCACATAGGCTATCAGGTTGTAGATAGCCTCGGGCTTGGTGTCGCGGTTGGTGTGGAAGCCAGGCATGCGCGAGCCGTCTTTGCACCGGCGCTGATACACGTTAGGGTAGGCACCCATAATAGTTTCGAGCAAAGTCTTCCCCACCCCGCTACGGGTGGCCTCAAGCGAATTGCTCTCAAACACAAGCTGCGCGTTGCAATAGTAGCGGGCTATCATCGCCGCCTTCCACACCAGCAAGTCGAGGTCGACATGATCACGCCACTGGGCCACCACCTCGGGCATCAGTTCTTCTTGCGAGAAGGACGCGTCGATGTGGGTATCAATCACTGCAATCACACTCCAGTCGCTACTGTCATTACTGCCGCCCACGTCAACCACCACCATGTAGCGATTGCGCATACGCGTGTTGCTGTCGGGATGCCTCCACACTTTCATGGGGCCATTACAGGCTGGCATGAACTCAGCCCCCACAAGGGTGTGAGCACCTCGGGCCACAACGTCGCCAAGCTGCGGTTCAACCGGCGGAATCGAGTCTCTGAGCCGCTCTATCAGCTCGGGTGCAAACACGTGGCGCGACGTGCTTGTAAAGGCCTCTATATCGGTAGTGGGAAACTCCGCCATCATCAAGCCATGGCTGGGATATTCCTTGCGCTTGTTGTGATACCAGTTTATCATCTCCAAGGTGCAACCGTTCTCCCACAGCCATTTCTCATAGTCGTCGAGCTCACTCAAGAGCTGCGACACATCGGTCACAGGCTGGCGATAGATGGCAATCTGGGTCCAGGGCACAAACACAGCTTTCTTGTCGCTAGTGCCCGCCTTGGCACGCAGCCACTCACTGTGGAAATAGTTGCCCACGCCATTGGCTGTCGACTCAAGCACAAGCATCGTGAGTGGCTCCAGCGGCACAGTACCGCCTATGGAACGAATCACATCCTCGGGCGAGTGAAGCGTGCTGTCGGGCCAAAAGGCGACCTCGGTCAAGTGGGCCATTTTCACATCATAGCCACGAATGGCATCCTGGTTTTGCGCCGAACCAGTGATGATGAGCGACTCGCTACCGCTCAGCTACTGCACGTTGCGTGAACCCTCGTAGGTCTTGAGCACCGGCCAGTTCCCGTCGCGGGCAAGATGCTTGGGATAGTTGCGCAAGGCGCGGGTATACATTCCCTTCAGCGCCGCCGATGTTTGCCGCAAATGTCCACAGATGAGGCTATTCCAGTTGGTTTTCAGAACCAGTTGTATCCATGCCATGTAGATTTGCACCAGTGTGCTACCGCCCCACTGCCTAGCCTTGAGAAGAACCAGGCGCAGTGGCTCACCGGCAAGGCGCTGTTGCTCAAGCACTGCCAGCACCCGCCGTTGTGGCACATTAAGCACCATTTTCACCCGGCGCCCGGTAAGCTTGTCGAGAATGGTGACACACGTGGCGCACCAGTACTCAAAGTCGTGCTTGATGCGGAGCAGTTGCCACTGCTCATCGCTGGTACACGGGCTTTGTTCTAGCACGGCAGCCATCTTCTCCGGAATCATTATCTGCACAGGGGCACCAGTTTTATCATGCCATGTGTACCTCACTCGTGGTGCGCTGCAGCCCACTCCGGCAATGGGATCGTAATGGTCTTCAAGCTCTCGGTTGCGCTCAGCATTGAGCACCAGCACCCGGTCGAGCGAAAGACGGTTGATATCAAACTCTTCCTTCTTATCATTAGATTTTAGGTTGGTTTTAGTAGTGTTTTCCATGAGATTATAATTAAATACACAAAGAAAACACGGCGATCCACACCACAACAACATTAAAAAACATTGCAGCTTCAGCGTTTTTTACACCTATCAATCAACCTCTTAAACTTAAGAGCCAACAAGCACTCAAAAAAACGCCCCAACTTTTTTCAAAAAAAATTTTGCCAATTCAAAATTTAGCACTAACTTTGCAGTCGCTTAGTGAAAAACAATTCAGCACTAATGGCACTGGAGAGGTGGGTGAGTGGCTGAAACCAGCAGTTTGCTAAACTGCCGTAGGGGTAACTCTACCGCAAGTTCGAATCTTGTCCTCTCCGCCTTTGAGCAACCGACCATGTAAGTGGCCGGTTGTTTTGCTATGTGGCGCACCGAGCTTGCGCGAGAGCGGCTATATAGCAAAGCGACCCCAAGATTGCTTCAGCAATCGGTTGCTCAAAGGCAGCGCCCCCGCCGGGGCGCACAAGATGCGCGAAGCGAATGCGAGCGAATCTTGTCCTCTCTCTGGGTGCCGAGTGCAGCCGACATCCAATACTAGTGAATCTTGTCCTCACCCTCACTCAAGAAAGGCGCCCATCCACGGTTGTGTCATCAAGAGCGCATTATTTTATCAAAAATAATTGGTTCAAACGGCCGCAACTTTACCAAAATTGTTGTATCTTTGTGGAAATCATTCTTGCCGCAGCTTGGCAAGCGCGACCTATAACACTGTTAATCAAAACCTTCGCGCGTCGCACCGCGAAGATAACCTCAATTTTTCTAAAACAGATGAAAATCTATTCTAAACAATCAAAATGGAGTTTCCTCGTTTTCATGGCACTGGCAACACTCAGTACCGCGCTGTTGAGCAGTTGTGATGAAGAGAACAGCTTGCCCTACTACGATGAGAACTCACTCGATGTGCCCTATCTTTTCACCGAAGGGTATCAAGACCAAATCCAGTACCCCTATCAACTCGACGCGCCGCTCACCGACTGGCTGTCGCTTGTTAAAGACGATGTAAAAGTGTGCAAGCTGAGTATTCCGGGCACCCACGACAGCATGACAGGCATGGGTTTCTATACCCCAGTGGTCAAGTATTTCTCCAACATCATGGCAATAAGCCAGGTTTCGACCTTTGACGAGCAAATGTCGAGTGGCATTCGCTTCTTCGACTTCCGCCCCGTGGTGGCTATCGACACCCTCGCCCAAAAGGTTGAAGACCGCCAAATCCTGCGTCTCGCGCACGGCTTTACCGAGGTGAATGTTTCGTTTGAGGAGTCAATCGACTGGATGCAACAATTCCTCAGATTGCACCCCTCGGAGTTCTTTATCGTAAAAATACAAGCCGACAACGGCATGGAGAGCCAGCAAAACTGGACTGTCTTGCTTAACAAAGTGCTCTCAAAACCCAAGTATCAAGGGTTGTTTGTCGAGAACTGGCGCCCCGATATTACGGTGGGCGAGATGCGAGGTAAGATTTTGTGGCTCAGTCGCTACGACCTGCGCCCTGTCAACCCCGCGTTCCACTACCCTGTCGCCTATTGTGACTGGCCCGATGAGGACCCCGATGTTGACGAGGAGGTTCATCCCGAGCAGCAACGCAGTTGCGCCATCTACAACATGGAGGATCCAAGCATCAAAGCCACGCTTTATAAGCAAGACTACTACAAGACTACGAGCGAAAAGCGCATGGCAACCAAGATTGCTACCGTGCTAGCCATGATGAAGAGTGCTCGCGAGGCAACAGCAAGCGACGAGAACATCTGGATTGTGAACCACTGCTCGGCCTACACCGAGGTGTCGGCTCGAGGATATATCACCAATGCCTCAAACCTGCACCCCAAGGTGATTGAAGAGTTGCGTTCAGGCGAGGGCACACTGGGCATAATGCCCATGGACATGGCGTGCCACGACTATGTGCATTGTATCATCAATGGCGGCACTCCCTACACCAGCGACTATCTCTATGGCTTCTATCCACGCAGCCAGTCGCTTACCAACCTGCTTATCATGTCGAATAAAAACTTATTTAAATAAACAACATGCATGGTTAACGTTATGAAACAGTACAGACATTTTATATCACAGCTTTATCGTGCGCTGGCAGTGACCGCGGCAATAGCACTCTTGACACCAGTCATCGGCGCACAGGAGAACAAGAGCTTGAAACTTCACAGCGAGAACGGCATGTTGAACCACCTTGCCGTGGGACTCCAGACGGGCTTGGGCGGCACAGGCATCGATGTGGCCGTGCCATTGCACCGCGTGGTCACAGTGCGTGCCGGCTTCGTGGGCAATGCTATTGGCGACATCAAGTTCAAGGCTATCAACACCGCAAGCGACATCACCCAGATGCAACTTGTTGAGGACGACGCCATCAAGCAGGCCAAGATGGTTGACAAAGTGGAACTTGCCATCAAGCCACGCTTTTGGAACGCATTCATCATGGCCGAGGTTCACCCCTTCCCCACTCCATTCTATTTTTCGGCCGGACTCTTTGCCGGCAACCGCACTTTCCTGCACTTCCGCAACACCAACGATGGAGCGCTGGAGTCGCTCTACGACGCCAATAAAAAGGTTGAAGACTACAACGCCATGTTCCACACCAACTATCCGCCGGTGGGTCTAAAGTTTGGCGACTATGTGTTCACCGCCGATGAGAACTATAACATCGACGTGAAAATGAAGACTTGGGCTGTGAAGCCCTATCTGGGCATCGGCTTCGGACAAAGCATGGCCCGTCACCATCGCTTGAGCGTTGCGCTCGATGCAGGTCTCTTGTTTTGGGGCACTCCAAATTTTGTGTTCAACAACGGCAAGAAAATCAAATCGAGCTCAAAGGAATCGGGCATCACACACTTCATCTCATGGTTCAGTGCCTATCCAATGATACAAATTCGACTTGCTTATAAGATATTTTGATAATTATTGAGTTTGCCCGAAAAGGCTTCCTTATTCCATAAACTCTTGCTTAATAAAAGAATTCAAATAACATTTATATAATAACAACCAAATGAAAAAAACTTGCTTTATCGTAGCAACCATTATGCTTGCTACAATGAGCATCAGCGCTCAAGACAACGCTGTGCAACCCTATTTTGAGCTTGACCAGCTCCCTAAACTTATCAATATCATGCCCGAACCGCCCGCATTTGATAGCCCCGAGTTTGCCGCCGACGTGGTGCGCTACTGCTGGGGAAAGCAGCAGCGACTCGACCAGGAGCGTGTGGCACAAGCCATTGCCGATGCCGAGTGGGACGACCATGCTAAGCTCTATGCCCTGTGGAAAGAAGCTTTCGGCCTGGAAATCACCGAGGCTGGCACTCCCGAGATTTGGAAATTGCTGGAAACCAGCATGGCAACCACCGACCCCATGCGCAAGGAAACCAAGGCCCACTATAAGCGTCAGCGTCCCTTTGAGCGCTATGACGACCCCATGCCATCGCACGAGGAAGATGAGCTGCGTGGCGAGGGAAGTTATCCCAGCGGCCACAGCCTGCGCGGATGGGGAATCTCACTGCTTCTTGCACAAATTGCCCCACAACGTGCCGACGCCATCTTCAAGCGCGGATGGGACTATTGCAACAGCCGCGTGATTGTGGGTGCTCACTGGCAAAGCGATGTGGACAATAGCCGCACCGCGGCAAGCATAGGCTTTTGTGCCCTGCAAGGCAGCGAGGCGTTTATTGCGCAGATGAAGAAAGCTCAAAATGAATACATCGCCAAGACTCAAGGCCAATCGGCAATCACCAACGTGAACATCGGCCAGCAGTCGCAGCCACAGCAAGCCTACAATCTGCAGGGACAACGTGTGTCACGCAACTTTCACGGCATTGTGATAGAGAAAGACCGCAAATCAATAAGGTAATCGCCGGCATAAGCCAATCAAAGCATAACACAACCTTCATTGAGATTTGCAACGTCAACAACCGCTAGTGGAACCAAAATCTCCACTAGCGGTATTTTTTTACACCTAATATTTTTCAACAATGGTTGCAAATGACGATTAAAAAAGGTAAATTTGCAAAAAATTTCGCCATGCGCACCAGCGCACGGTCCTTAAACACTTGACATAAAACCAAATAATTCAATTAATAACTAAATTCTACACTACTATGTGGTTATTTAAATCTTCGGTAGGACGAAAGGTTGTGATGAGCGTCACAGGCCTTTTCCTGATCCTATTTCTAACTTTTCATGCGCTAATGAACGCGGTTGCAGTCTTCTCGCTCGACGCATATGAGGCTGTGTGCGAATTCTTGGGCGCTAATTGGTATGCACTGGTGGGCACAGCTGTGCTTGCGGCAGGTTTTGCCATTCACATCATCTACGCTTTTATCCTCACGCTGCAAAACCGCAGCGCGCGCGGCAACGACCGCTATGCAGTCACTGCTCGCCCCAAGAGCGTAGAATGGGCTTCGCAAAACATGCTCGTGCTTGGCATCATCGTGTTGTGCTTCCTGGTGCTTCACTTGTTCCAGTTCTGGGCCAAGATGCAGCTGCCTGAGATTATGGGCGATGAACCCGAGAGTGGCTATGCGGCTCTCGAGGCAGCCTTCAGCCAGCCTTGGGTGTGCGTAGTCTACCTCATCTGGTTTGTAGCCTTGTGGTTCCACATCACCCATGGTTTTTGGAGCGCCTTCCAGTCGATTGGCGTTAACAATGACAAATGGATTGGCCGCATCAAGTGCATTGGCTGGTGGTGGGCAACCATCGTGATGCTGATTTTTGCCATTGTGGTCATTGCTCTCACTTGCAAGTTTGCTTTTGGAGTTGAATGCATTGGTGAATTGTGCTAACATTCAGCTGAGTAATTAATCACTAAAAATTTTGCAACAAATGGAAGAAAACATTAAGAACAACGTTGCTCAGCCAGTCATCGACTCCAAGATTCCCGAGGGACCCGTGGCTGAGAAATGGACCAACTATAAGGCGCATCAAAAACTCGTCAACCCCGCCAACAAGCGTCGTCTCGACATCATCGTGGTAGGTACCGGACTCGCTGGCGCCAGCGCCGCTGCCACCCTGGGAGAGATGGGCTTCAAAGTGCTCAACTTCTGCATCCAGGATTCACCACGCCGCGCCCACTCAATCGCCGCGCAAGGTGGTATCAATGCAGCAAAGAATTATCAAAACGACGGCGACTCGGTATATCGCCTCTTCTACGACACCGTGAAGGGTGGTGACTACCGCGCACGTGAGGCCAACGTTTATCGCCTTGCCGAAGTGTCAAACAATATCATCGACCAGTGCGTGGCACAGGGTGTTCCTTTCGCACGCGAGTATGGTGGCTTGCTGGCTAACCGCTCGTTTGGTGGTGCTCAGGTGAGCCGCACCTTCTACGCCAAGGGACAAACCGGCCAGCAGCTGCTGCTTGGTGCCTACTCGTCGCTCAACCGCCAGATTAAGATGGGTAACGTGAAGAGCTACAACCGCTACGAGATGCACGACGTGGTTATCATCGACGGCCGCGCACGCGGTATCATCGCCAAGAACCTCATCACAGGCAAGCTCGAGCGCTTCGCTGCCCACGCTGTGGTAATCGCTACCGGCGGCTACGGCAACACCTATTTCCTCTCGACCAACGCAATGGCTTGCAACGTGAGTGCTGCTATGGCTTGCTATCGCAAGGGCGCTTACTTTGCCAATCCCGCCTATGTTCAAATTCACCCCACCTGTATCCCACGCCACGGCGACAAGCAGTCGAAACTCACACTCATGAGTGAGTCGCTGCGTAACGACGGACGCATCTGGGTGCCCAAGAGCATCGACGATGCCAAGCGCCTGCAGGCCGGCGAAATCAAGGGTAGCGACATTCCCGAGGAAGAGCGCGATTACTACCTGGAGCGCCGTTATCCTGCCTTCGGTAACCTCGTGCCACGCGACGTTGCCAGCCGTGCAGCCAAGGAGCGTTGCGACAAGGGTTATGGTGTGAACAACACCGGTCAAGCTGTGTTCCTCGACTTCAGCGAGGCTATCAACCGCCTTGGCATTGACGTGGTGCGCCAGCGCTATGGCAACCTCTTCGACATGTATGAGGAAATCACCGACGTCAACCCGGGCGAACTCGCCAACGAGATTGACGGCGTCAAGTACTACAACCCCATGATGATTTATCCCGCCATCCACTACACAATGGGCGGCATCTGGGTTGACTATGAACTACAGACTTCGGTTAAGGGCCTCTTCGCCATTGGCGAGTGTAACTTCAGCGACCACGGCGCTAACCGCCTGGGTGCTTCGGCGCTCATGCAAGGCTTGGCCGACGGTTACTTTGTGCTGCCTTACACCATCCAGAACTACCTGAGCGACCAAATCACCGTGCCAAGATTCTCGACCGACCTTCCTGAGTTTGAGGAAGCCGAGGAGCGCGTTCAGGCCAACCTCGACAATCTCATGTCGATTCAAGGTCATCGCTCAGTCGACAGCATCCACAAGGAGCTGGGTAACATCATGTGGGACTACGTGGGCATGGGACGCACCAAGCAAAGCCTTGAGACAGCTCTTGAGAAAATCAAGGAGTTGCGCAAGGTGTTTGAGACCGACCTCTTTGTTCCCGGCACTCAAGATGGCATGAACATCGAGCTCGACAAGGCATTCCGCCTGCGCGACTTTATCACCATGGGTGAGCTTATCGCCTACGACGCACTCAACCGTGAGGAATCGTGTGGTGGTCACTTCCGCGAAGAGCATCAAACCGAGGAAGGTGAAGCCAAGCGCGACGACGAGAACTTCTTCTATGTTTCTTGCTGGAAATACAACGGCAACGACGAGAAAGCTCCAAGCTTAATCAAGGAGCCACTACACTACGAGGCAATTAAGGTTCAAACACGTAATTACAAAAACTAAAGTTATATGGAAACTAGCATAAGTGTAAAACTGAAAATTTGGCGTCAGGCTGGACCTAAAGAGCAGGGTGAGTTTGTAACCTATGAGCTCCAGGACATTCCCACCGACACCTCGTTCCTTGAGACTCTTGACATTCTTAATGAGCAACTCGTTGAGCGCGGTGAAGAGCCTGTAGCCTTCGACCACGACTGCCGCGAGGGTATTTGCGGTATGTGCTCACTTTACATCAACGGCCATCCACACGGACCGGCAACCGGTGCTACCACTTGCCAGCTCTACATGCGCCGCTTCAAGAATGGAGAGACCATCACCGTTGAGCCCTGGCGCTCGGCTGCATTCCCTGTTATAAAGGACTTGATGGTGAACCGCAACGCATTCGACCAGATTCAGCAAGCCGGTGGCTATGTCAGCTTCAACACCGGCGGCGCACAGGATGCCAACGCAATTCCCATCAGCAAGGTGGCTGCCGACGAGGCTATGGACAGCGCCAGCTGCATTGGTTGCGGCGCTTGCGTGGCTGCCTGCAAGAACGGCTCTGCAATGCTCTTCGTTTCGGCCAAGGTGAGCCAGTTTGCTCTCCTGCCCCAAGGCAAGGCCGAGGCCAAGAAGCGCGTTAAAGCTATGCTTAACAAGATGGATGAGCTGGGATTCGGCAACTGCACCAATACCGGTGCCTGTGCCGCAGAGTGCCCCAAGAACATCAAGTTGAGCAACATCGCACGTCTTAACCGCGAGTACATCTGCGCCAAGTGCGCCGACTAAGCGATAAAGCACACACATCAACAATAAGCCAGCCCCACACCAAGGGCTGGCTTTATTTTTCTAATCATTCATTTCCGAGGAGCCTCTCGGCATCATTACTCTTTCTCGCTCAGTTCGAGCCAACGCATTTCCTTCTCCTCAAGCAGGTCTTGCAACTGGCTGTATCGGGCACTCTTCACGTCCATGTCATTAATCACCTCACCACTGGCGAAGAGAGCATCGAGCGTCTCCTTCTCGGCAGTGAGAGCCTCAAGCTCGGCAGTGAGAGCCTCAAGCTCGCGTTTTTCCTTGAATGTAAGTTTATTGCTATTGTCGCGCACATTATATTGCACTTTTTCCTTAGGCTTTGCCGTGAGACGTGCCTGCTCGGCTTCAAGCCGGTCATGATAGTCTTTCCATGCACGATACTCGCTATAGTTTCCGGGGAAATCTTTTACCACGCCATCACCCAAGAACACAAATGTGTGGTCAACAGTGCGATCCATGAAGAAGCGGTCGTGACTCACGATTATCACACAGCCGTTAAACTTCGACAGGTAATCCTCCAGAATCTCAAGCGTGGATATATCGAGGTCGTTGGTAGGCTCATCGAGGATGAGAAAATTGGGCTTGCTCATCAGCACCATCGCCAAGTAGAGTCGTCGTTTCTCCCCACCGCTAAGCTTGGCAATTAGCTTTTGCTGATCGGCGTTGGAGAAGAGGAACATATTTAAAAACTGAGCCGCAGTGTAATGAGTCTTCTCATCGAAGTAGATGTATTCGGCCACATCGCGCACGGCATCAATCACACGCTTGCCCTCATCGAAGTGCATACCTTCCTGACTGTAGTAGCCAAACCGCACAGTCTTGCCAATCTCGAAGCTACCCTCGTCGCAGGGCACCTCGCCCAGCAACAACTTGATGAAGGTGCTCTTCCCCACCCCATTATCACCCACGATGCCCAGCTTCTCATAGCGGGCAAAGGTGTACTCAAAGTCGTGCAATATCACCTTGTCGCCATAGCGCTTACTCACGTGGTGGGCTGTAAATATTTTCTTGCCTATGTAGGCCGAATTAACGTTCAGCCGCACGTCGCCCACATCGCGACGGCCTTGAGCACGTTCCTTCAGGTCGTAGAAAGCGTCGATGCGATACTGCGCCTTGTGCTGGCGCGCTTGGGGCTGCCGCCGCATCCATTCAAGCTCGGTGCGCAACAGGTTGCGAGCCTTCTCGACCTGCGCGTTTTGCGCCTCAATGCGCTCGGCACGCTTCTCAAGGTAATAGTTGTAGTTACCGTCGTAGGTAAATATTTCCTGCTGGTCGAGCTCCATGATGCGTGTGCATATATTGTCGAGGAAGTAGCGGTCGTGAGTGACCATTAGTAGTGTCATGGTGCTGCGACGCAGGTAGTTCTCGAGCCACTCTATCATGTCGATGTCGAGGTGGTTGGTGGGCTCGTCAAGGATGAGAAACTGTGGCTCGTCGATGAGAATCTTAGCGAGTGCCACGCGCTTCACCTGGCCACCACTGAGTTCTCCTACGGGCTGATGATAGTCGTCAATCTTGAGCTGGGTGAGAATCTGCTTAAAGCGTTCCTCATAATCCCAGGCATGAGCACTATCCATTGCCTGAATGGCTGCGGTCATGGCATCGGCATCGCCACTGGTCACGGCGCGCTCATAACTGAGCACGGCATGCGACGACGGGTCGTCACCCTCAAGACACACATCGAGCACCGTCTTGGCCCCTTCAAAGGCCGGCATCTGTGGCAAGTAGCCAATGCGCAGGTCGTTGCGATAGATTATAGTGCCCGAGTCGGGCGTGTCGACTCGCGCAAGCAGGTTCAGCAACGTGCTCTTTCCTGTGCCATTCTTGGCAATAAGCCCCACCTTGTCGCCCTCATCGAGCCCAAAGGCGAGGTCACCAAAGAGCAAGTCGTAGCCAAACGACTTGGTCAACCCTTCAACCTGCAATAGTGCTCCCATATCTTAAAATAGTTTTCAGTTTGCGCAAGACTATATTAACACTAAACCGCCAGCGCTGTGCAAATTTATTAATAAATATTGACCTGCTGAAAAGTTTCAACTCTTTTTTTCAACCAAACGCTACTAAACACAGTTTTTTATCGTACATTTGTAGATGGTTTACAGTAAAAGAGATGAGGAATAAAACTCACGTTGGTATTCATTGTAAACTGATAACTTATAACTATATTTCTATGCTTAAAATAAAACACTTATTGCTCGCGACCGTGCCTGCCGCTCTAATGGGATGCGGCAGCAGTGCCATGATGAGTGGCCCGCAAGCATCGGTAGTCATGAGCCATGATGAGGCTGCCGGGCACCGCCTATTGTTAATGAAACCCGCTCCAGGCACCCAATTGCGGCTGGTGAGTTGCAAGCAGCATGACTACAGCGGGGCTCCCTCAATTGATGACCCAACAATTCTGCTTAACATAGCAGCAGCTTTCACTCTCGACACCGAGTCGATGGACGTGTGCGGCGACCATGTGGTAGCGGGCCGACGCATCAAGGGCTATGACGACGTCACCGCCACAGGTCACATGCTCATTGTGGGCAACAATGTGAGCATCAGTCCCAATTCACACCTAAATGAGTCGATTAACGAAGCAACATCTACAGGCGGCTACTTGTTTCAGCAATGCCTCATTGTGGAAGACGGCAAGGGCAAGGTGGAGCGCATTCCTCAAGCCCTTCGTGAACGAAATCCACACATCATCTTCCGCGCAGCTTGCATCATGGCCGATGGCTCGCTGGCTATTGTGCAGGGCGACGAGCCCATGTATTGCGACGAGTTTATCAATTCGCTGGTAGCGCTGGGTGCCAGGCAAGCTCTCTACCTCGACATGGGCACTTGGGCCTGGGGTTGGGTGAGAGAGGCAGGCAAGCCCACACAAGAACTTGCCGAGCGCTTCTTCAATACCCGTTACCAGAGCAACTGGCTGCAAGTTGTCGCTCCCCCTGCCCGCCAATAACTCAGCATCAATACCCACACAGAAAAACAAAACGCTATCAACAGGCTCAAACCCATGATAGCGTTTTCGTTCATTTTTTATATATCACCTTGCTACTCTTGTTTACCCAAGATGATTGCGTAAACAGCAGTCACATCGCTCGAGTTAACCACCCCGTCGCCATTCACATCACTGGTAGCGGCATAGGTAGTATTTCCTTTCAAGATGTAGCCATAGAGGGCGGTCACATCGCTTGAGTTGACTACGCCGTCGGCATTCACGTCGCCGTAAATCTCGTTGTAGAGAGCTGTTACTATCCACCCTTTAGCCTCGGCATCGGCAACTCGTGCCAGCTTGGTGCCAGGCATGTAGCTGATGTTGAGACGTCGGCCCCAGGCACGGTTATTGTCGGTAATCTCTACGTTGGAAACGTTACCCAACTGGTCAATAACATCATTGATGGCATCCAGTGCCATGAGGTTGCCCTGCAACGTTAGGCCTTGCAGACCGGTGTTTTTACTCACGTCGAGCACTGAAATCATGTTACCCTCGGCGGCAAGCCATTGCAGATAGGTGTTGTGGGTCAGGTCGAGTTCAGCAATCTTGTTGCTGTCACATTCCAGCCAGTAAAGATAACCATTGGCGCTCAGGTTGAGGTTTTCAATCTCATTGTTGTCAACCTTGAGCCAGCTTAGATAAGACTGACGTGACACGTCGATGTCCTTTAGACGGTTGTGGCTCAGTTGCACTTGACTCAACGACGGGCAGTTCTTAAGGTCGATACTCGCAATCTCGTTGTAGTTGGCAATAAGAAGCGAGAGGTTTGCCTGCTTGGTCACGTCGAGCTCGGGCAGGTGATTATAACCCACATTAAGCCAGCGCACGCCGTTCAACGCGCTCAAATCAAGGCCTTCAAGCTCATTTTCATAGAGATATAGGCCAGTCATCGCCTTGTTGTTGCTAACGTCGATGGTGGTGAGCTTGTTGGCTGCAAGATTGATAGTCACAGCCTTAGTACACTTGCTAAGGTCGACCGCCTCAATCTCGTTGTTGTAGGCATAAAGCTCGGTCAATGCACTCAAGCTTGTGAGGTCGAGTGACGTAAACTTATTGTTGTGACAACTCAAGTAGTCGAGACCGGTAAGGCCATTCAAGTCAAGCTCATCAAGATTATTGGTGGCACAGTCAACCGAGTTGAGGGTAGCATGATGTGGAAGCAGCAGTGTAGATATCTGGTTATCGGCCACATCCAGCTTCGATAGAGAACTCATTGCCGAGCAATCCACTGTGCCCTGAATGTTATTCTCATGCACATCAAGCACACGCATTGCGGCACATGAAGCCACGTTGAGGCTTTCAAGCTGATTAAACTCAGCATAGAGACCTGTGAGGCCGGTGCAGTTGGAAAGATCAAGGCTCTTGATGCTGTTGTTGCCCACCTGGATGCGATAAAGCGATGGCACATTGTTGAACTCCAGGCCTGTGATTCCCTGGTCAGCGGCTTGGAAAACGAGCAGATTGTCGCCTGTCACCTTCACCTGGTCGCCTGTCACTACATGGGTATAATAGGCTGCGGTGCTGTATTCCACCGGCTGGCCATCACCCCAGTCAATTGTGAACTTGTCGCCATTATTACCACCCACGCCCAACTTAACAGTCATTCCAGGTCGTGCAAAGGTCACCACTATGTTAGCGGCGGTAGTTGCCGCAACACTCTCATAGGCACCCACATCGATGCCGTTACCTGCAACACGCTGATTTCCGGCAATATCTACAGTCTCGTCGATGCCATCGGTGAGAGTGCCGGCATCAATAAATTCCGACCCATCGGCGAGCATCCAGCAGGCTGCCTCCAGCTCTTGCTTTTGGGCATCGGTTTGGGCAATACCTTTAAATGAAGTGGGTTTCACAAAATTGGAAGCCGCGGCATCGGGATTGCCTATGGTATTGAATGTGAGTTGATCAATGCGGTCATGATACTGGTAGCCCAGGTTGGCTGTGTCGCTCTCGGCGCGCAGCATATTGTTCTGAACAGTGCAGTTCACAACCTTGCCACCGGTGCAATAGATTCCTCCGCCCCAGAAGGCTTGATTATTGAAAACAACCGAACCCAGCACCATGCCGTCGGCATTGAGAATGCCACCACCACGGCCACCCATCGTGTCGCCATACTCTAGTGCATCGGCATAGCAACCGGCCACCACGTTATAGCTAGCTGTGCCCCAGTTGATGATACCGCCGCCAAGCAGGCCGCGACAACCGTAAATCATGTTGTTGCTTGCTGTGCCGTCGTTGTAGATTGCACCACCCGAGCCGCCATAGCAATCCTTGAATTTACATCCCGTCACAGTGCCGCCCTGGTTATAAACGGCGCCACCGGCATCAAGTGCCACGCAGTCTTCAAAGGTGCAGTTCTCAACTTTGATATTTTGCGCATAGATGCCACCACCCACGCCATTGCCATAGCTTGAGTGGCTATAGTTGCGGGCAAAATAGCAATTGGTAACAGCTGCCTCACCGGCACCGTTCAGGAACACGGCGCCGCCATAGGTGTTGCTGTCGGTAGTGGACTGTGCCTTGAAATAGCCTGAGTTCTCGAGCACCTGACAAGCGTTAAGAACCACATTGCCCAGCGCATAGAGGGCACCTCCGTAGGCTTTAGCTTGCCACACGTTGGCATTGCCGCCGGTGAGTGTAAAGCCGTCAATCACAGTCTTGTTCTGAATCACGTCGGGGCAGTAGAGCACATGGCTGGCATTGCCGCTTGTGCCTATAACCTCTTCGTTCTCAACACGCCAAGTGAGGCGGAATGTCGACCCCTCGGCTATAGCACGTTCCCACACGTCGGGCACATCGTCATCACCGCTCAGGATGGTGGCATTGACCATTTCATAGGGTGCTTCGCCCACCACACGCTGGTCGATTGATGTTTCGTTGCCGGCGAAACCGCCGTAGAGCGAAACTCCATCCTTGAGGAAGAAGGTGCGGGAAGTGGGCTTGTTGGAACGAATAAGCGAGTCGGGGGTGTAGGTGCCGGTTGCCACCCACACTTCATCACCGTTCTGCGAAGCGTTAATTGCTGCCTGCAGGCTTCCTGTGGCATTTTCCCACGAGCTGCCATCGCCTGTTGCGCCAGCCTTAACATAGCGCACGCCGGCTTGGGCTACCTGTGGAAGAATTGACACTGCTGCCACGAGCAGTGCCAATTTCTTGAATCTTATCATTCTATTTTAAAATTATTGTGTTCTAATTATTTCACAAGCTGCTTAACAGCCTTGCTGGTACCATCGGTGAAAGTAGTAACCACAATGTTGACACCCTGGAACGGAGTAGCGCTCTCAACACCCATGAGGTTAACATACTTCACTCCAGCCACTTGCTTGTCGCTCTCAACACTGTTGATGCCGGTAACACTAAGGTCGAGGGCCTTGTCGAGAGTTATAGTAATGAAACTCAGAAGGCTGCCGTTATAGCTGCCACTCTCGCTAAACTGGCCGCAGTTGCCAAAGCTGATGTGGTACTCATCAACAACCTCACCGCCAACAGGCTCGTCGAGAGGTGTCACTTCTTCCTCGGTGAGTTCGGCCGGGATGGCTTTTAGAGTGTAGTCGGTTTGGTTGCCACTGCTAGAGATGCGCTTGAAGGTGATGAAATCGGGATCGGCAGTGAGCGAGTTGCCACGGCCCATTTCAAATTTCACAGCACCATTCACGTCATCATAGTTGTAGACTGTGATATACTTGCCGTCTTGCTCGGCATAGGCGTTCTTGTCGCTGGTGGTCATTTCACCTTTAGTCCAGCCAAGGAAGTCCCATGTGTCCCAGTCGTAGTCGTCAACCCAGTAGCTTGCGGTTACAGTGGCGTTAGGTGCAACAACCATTGTGGTGACATCGTTGTTGTAGAGAGTGCCCTGATTCTCGCTGAACGAAGAATTAGTCTTAATGGCATTCCAGGCATCTAAGGTAATCTTGCCGTTCTCATAGGTGCCGGTGATGCGGTCGTTGTAGGCTTCCATTGGAGTTTTGTCCTTGCTGGCGGCAGGAACAGTGAGATAGTAGATGGTTTCATAGGTATCCTCGTCATAACCCATAATGGCCTGGGCGGGAGCATACACTGTGCCGTCCTCGTTGATATAGACGCGCAGAGGGCTATTTCCCTCAAAGTTATAGAGTATGATAGAGCCATCCTCGTAGAGCACAGCATTCAAGCCGTCGGTGTTCTTAACGCGAACTGTAGCACCGTCAACCTTGTCGATGCGTAAACTCAAGGCCGAAACTTCATCGGCAGTGGGAGCAGCAACAGCTGCAACAGCAACCATCAAGGTTGCCAGTGAGAGTAAAAATTTCTTCATAGCTTTTAATAATTGTTTTAATAATAATATATAGTATTTATAGAATTATCATCATTTTCAACTTTAATCGTCATGGCACCTGGCTATTCTCATCTCTATACCACACAAAGCTGAAATTCAAGTACCACTATGCAAAAGTACACATTTTTCGACTATCATGCAAGTTCTGCCGGTCTTTTATCACAACCATCTCAATATACATAAACTGATAGGCGATTATTACAAAAAATTGACTACCTTTGCAGTGTGGGATTAGCCGCTAAATTGCGGCAAACCCGAGTACGTTTTTTAGTAATGATACAATTATGGTAAAAGTCAATGATATAGTTCGTTTTCTCAATGACGTGGGAGGCGGTAAAGTGACCCGAGTTGATGGCAAGATGGTTTATGTTGAAGATGAAGACGGCTTTGAGCGCCCCGCTTTAATGCGTGAGGTTGTGGTTGTCGACACAGCCAAGCCGCACCATTCCACCTACGAGAAGCCACTCGAAATAAAAAGCAAATTGGTAGAACCCGACACTCCCGCACCCAAGCCCGAGAAACCGCTGGAACCGGTGTTTGAAACTGAGGAAGGCGAGGTGCTCAACATAGTGCTCGCCTATGAGCCGAGGGAGATTAAGCACCTCAACACCACTACATTCTACGCCACACTTGTAAACGACAGCAATTACTATCTCTACTTCGCCTACATGACGCGTGGCGACGACGACAGCCAGTGGACCACACGATGCAACGACATCGTGGAGCCTAACACGCAGGTGCCACTCGATGAGTTTGGCCACAACGACCTCAACTCCATGACCCACGTTGCATTACAGTATATAGCCTTCAAGCAAGGCAAGGGATTCGCACTCAAAAACCCGGCGCTAGTGCAGTTGCGGCTCGACGTGACAAAGTTCTACAAGCTGCACTGCTTCCATGAGAACGAATATTTCGACACGCCTGTAATATCGCTCGACGTGACTCGCAATGACCTACCCGTGAAGCCACTGCGCATCGACAGCAGTGCCCTCGAGAACGCCATGCGCGAGAAGCGGCGCGAAGATCGCCCCCGCAAGCAGCAGCCCAAGCAAGTGAGCAAGAAGAAAAAAACAGAGCCCATAGTGGTAGACTTGCACATTCACGAGTTACTCGACGACCTGCGAGGATTTTCCAACGCCGACATGCTAAACTATCAGCTGAGCAAGTTCTGTGAAGTCATGAAAGAAAATGAGGACAAATTGGGACAGAAGATTGTATTCATTCACGGCAAGGGCGAGGGTGTGCTGCGCAAAGCTATTCTCGACGAGCTCAAGCGCAAGTGGCCCACCTGCACTGTGCAAGATGCCAGTTTCCAGGAATATGGCTTCGGTGCCACCCAAGTCACAGTGCATAAGCACTGATTCGTTGTCAGTTTTTAATTAACAGTTATCAGCTACCGGTATAGTATAGTGGCACTGTTGTCCTCCACAATCCATAAAACATAGGCTACACCCTCTTTCCGATGAGGGTGGCGCTGGTGGCGCGCTCCACGGTGCACATCACCAAGTCGCCCACGCGGGTATCACCGGCAGGGAACACTATGACCTTGTTTTGCTGAGTGCGGCCAAACATGTCGTCGCGCGAGCGCTTGCTGTAACCCTCGACCAGCACCTCAAAGGTCTTGCCAACGTCGGCACGGTTGCTACATAGCGACAACTCATTTTGCAAAGCAATCATGCGATTCAAGCGGTCGATTTTCACATCTTCGGGCACGTTGTCGGGCAGGTACTTGGCGGCGTGAGTACCGGGACGCTCGCTGTACTTGAACATAAATGACGAGTCAAACCCCACCTCGCGCATCAAGCTCAGTGTGAGTTGGAAATCCTCCTCGGTCTCGTCGTGAAAGCCTGTGAACATGTCGGTCGAAATGCCACAGTCGGGCATAGCCTGGCGAATGCGTGCAATGCGATCGAGATACCACTCGCGGGTGTACTTGCGGTTCATGAGCTTGAGCACCTTGTTGCTACCGCTCTGCACCGGCAAATGGATGTGGTTGCAAATGTTGGGATAGCGAGCCATAGTGTCGATGATAGCATCGCTCAAGTCCTCGGGATTGCTGGTGGTGAAACGCACACGCATCGAGGGTGCCGCCTCGGCCACCATACTCAGCAACGATGCCAGGTCGACAGGCTCACCGCCCTCGGCCGGCTTGTAAAGATAGGAATTGACATTCTGCCCAAGCAATGTCACTTCCTTGAATCCCTTTGCTTGCAAGTCGCTGAGTTCGTTAAGAATGCTCTGCGGCTCACGGCTGCGCTCGCGACCACGAGTGTAGGGCACAATGCAGTAGGTGCAGAAGTTGTTGCATCCACGCATGATTGAGATGAAGCCACTCGTCTTGCTGCCGCTAATGCGCGTGGGAATAATGTCGCGATAGGTCTCGGTCTTTGACAGCTCCACATTGATAGCCTTTTGGCCATTCTCGGCAGCAGCTATAAGACTCGGCAACTCCAGATAGCTGTCGGGGCCCGCCACCAGGTCGACGCCATGCTCATTGATTAGCACTTCTTTCATGCGCTCGGCCATGCAGCCAATGATACCGATTATTAATGGCTTAGAACGGCGTCGACGCATGGCATTGAGAGTGTTGAGGCGTGCAAAGATGCGCTGCTCGGCATTGTCGCGCACGCTGCAGGTGTTTATCATGATGGCATCGGCATGCTCAAGATCGTCGGTAGTGCCGTAGCCTGCCATTTTCATCACGCTCGCCACCACCTCGCTGTCGGCCACGTTCATTTGGCAACCATAAGTTTCAAGAAACAGTTTCTTGGCAAACTCCTCGTTGCCGGCATATTTTAGTTCAAGTTTGTTCATCTTGCTGGAATTAATTCATGTTTTTGCGGCTGCAAAGTTACGATATTTTGCCTTAGTTTTCAATTGCCAACTAAAATATTATGCGCGATTTCACGTTTTTGAGATATAAAAACATTAATGAAATGAAATTTCTTAAACATTCGATAGCCTTACTACTGGCAGTCGTGGCTCTCAATGCCTGCGACTCGGTCAACAACAAGTCGCTGCCCTCCTACTCGGTGCGCATCTACCTTAACGACTATGGATTGTGGAACACCTATGGCGTGCATGCGCTGGGGGAATTCCGCATTTTTAATCGAGAGAAGGGCCTGCCGTCCAATTTCCCTTACAACATCAACACCTACACAGGATTTGGTGGAGTGCTACTTTTCATGGGACAGGACATGCAGACGGGTGGAGGCGTGCCGCTGGCTTTCGACCTGGCATGCCCCGTGGAGCATGACGTGAACGTGACCGTATCGATCGACCCCGTCAATCTCGATGCCGTGTGCAGCAAGTGTAAGTCACACTACGATGTGCTCATTGGCTCGGGAGGCCCCAAGAGCGGCATGGCGCTGGAGCGCAAGGTGGGTCTAAATCCCTACCGCGTTGTTCCCACCTCAACCGGTGGCTACATCATCACCAACCGCTAATAAATGTAAGTACCGTCAACAAGGATGCTCCCGGGAAACTCAGGCATGGTAAATCTTACATTTTATATTTTATTGGTAAAATATTTCAAGGAATGGAAGTTTTTTGCTATATTTGCGCAAAAGTTATTTATCATTTTTAATTGAAAAAAATATGGTTCAATTTAAAGTTCCCGACAAGATACTGATGGGCGACAACATTGTGGCGTCCTGCCAAAATGTGTTCAACCTCTACGGTAAGCACGCTCTGATTGTCACCGGGCCCAATATCGCCCGCTCTACCATGATTGCCACACTCGAACGCACGCTCGATAGCGAACGCGTGAAATACTCGGTAATATCACACATCGAGGGTGAACCCACCACATCGATGATTGAAGCCGGTGTAGCCGCCTACAAGGAAAACGGATGCGACTTCGTCATTGGCCTGGGTGGCGGAAGCCCGCTCGACTCGGCGAAGGCCATAGCGGCAATGACAGTGCTCGACGGCTCAATTGCCGACTACAAGGGCGTGCCCATCAACAACGTCCAACTGCCCCCCGTAGTGTGCATCCCCACCACTGCGGGCTCAGGCTCGGAGGTGACTAAATACACTATCATAACCGACGAGAAAACAGGCGTGAAGATGCTCCTGACCGGCGACTCATTGCTTCCCAAAATGGCCATGCTCGACTACACATTCTCCAACGGATGCCCCAAGAGCGTGACTGCAGCCACCGGTCTTGACGCTCTCACCCATGCCATCGAGGCGTTTATCTCGGTCAACGCGCAACCGCTCAGCGATGCCTATGCCCTCTCGGCAATCAAGCGCATCATGCGCTATCTGCCTCAGGCCTATCGTGATGGCAGTAATGCCACTGCCCGCCGCGAGATGTCAATCGCCGCTTTACAAGCCGGCATCTGCATCAACAACTCAAGCGTGACACTGGTGCACGGCATGAGTCGCCCCATTGGCGCTCGCTTCGGTGTGCCTCATGGTATGTCTAACGCGATGCTCCTTAACGTGTGCCTGAGCGACATGGAGATGAGCGCTCGTCACAACCTTTCGCGCATCGCCACCTACCTGCGCATCCAGGCCGTAGATGAAATCGACGCCAGCGAAAAGTTTGTAGAGGAGGTTGCAAAACTCATCGAGAAGCTAGACGTGCCCACTTTGAGCCAGTATGGCATCAACCGCGACGACTACATGGCAGCCATCGACAAGATGAGCTTCGAGGCAATAATGAGCGGTAGTCCCTCTCACGCCCCCCGCGAGTATACCGCCGACGACATACGCAATCTCTACATCCAGGCCTATCAATAACAACACGACTTTATACCTATGAAAATAAATGCTCTAGGAGCAGCAATCACCGCAATGCTGCTCAATATTGGTTTGCTCGCAACCGCACAGGTCGCAACCGACAGTACCGATGCGGCAACTCAGCGTGTTGTGACAATTGCCATGACGGGCGACATCATGACAGGCTCTATCATGCCCGAACTCGACATGCCCCCTAACGACGGGCGCGACATCTTCGTTGACTGCGACTCACTGTTGCGAGGAGCCGATATAGCCTGCGGTAATCTAGAGGGCGTTCTCGCCGATAAGGGCAAGCCCCGCAAACGACCGGGACGGTTGTCGTTCTCGTTCATGATGCCCACTCGCAGCGTGAAGTTGCTTGTGGATGCAGGCTACGATTTCATGGGTATAGCCAACAACCACATCAACGATTTCTATCCAGTAGCGATAGCCTCAACCATCAAAACATTGCGCGACAATGGCATCGGTGTGGCAGGAACCGACAAATGTGAGACAGCCGTGCGAGAGGTCAACGGTGTGAAATATGGCTTTTGTGCCTTCGGCCACGAGAAATATTCATTACGCACTCAAGACACCCTCACTGTGAAGCGCATCTTGAAAAAGCTGCGCACGCAGTGCGACATACTCATCGTGTGCTTCCATGGAGGTTCCGAAGGCATCTCGGAGCGGCACCTGCCCTACGGCACTGAGTACTTCTACGGTGCCGACCGCGGCAACCTGCGACAGTTTGCACATTTGTGCATAGACAATGGCGCCGACGTGGTTTATGGCCATGGTCCTCACGTGTGCCGAGCCATGGAACTCTACAAGGGTCATCTCATTGCCTATAGCCTGGGCAACTTTGCCACTCCACGCGGCATGAAACTGCGTGAGCAAACAGCCTTCGCCCCACTGCTCGAGGCGCGCCTCGATGCCGAAGGCAAGTTAATTGACGGCAAGATTCACTCTTTCATCCAATATCGCGACTTGGGTCCACGCATCGACCCCGAGAACAAAGCCGCACTCGAGATTCGTTCTCTCACCATTGACGATATCAAGGACAATCGCCTTATTATAGCCGACGACGGAACTATAACGATAAAGAAATAACTAATTATTATGGTAAAGTTAAAACTAACCCTGCTAATCGCTGCGGCAATGGCTGTTGCCACCACTTCATGTGTTAATAATGGTGTGTCGACAACCACGGCAGCCGGTGCCGACAGTGTCACCAAAGATGATAGCGCGACAACTGCCACAATCCAACCATCAATCCACTTCAACGACACAATCTCTATAGCCATGGTGGGCGACGTGATGCTAGGGTCAATCAAGCCCAATCACATCATGCCACCCAACGAAGGCAAGGAAATTTTCATCGACTGCGCCAGCCTGCTGCGAGATGCCGATGTAACATGCGGCAACCTTGAGGGTGTGCTTGCCGACAAGGGTGAGACACGCAAGCGCCCGGGCCCATTGTCGTTCTCGTTCATGATGCCCACAAAGAGCGTACAACTGCTGGTTGATGCAGGATTTGACTTCATGGGCATTGCCAACAATCACATCTTTGACTTTTGGAAAGCGGGAACACAGTCAACAATCCAAACGCTGCGCGATGCGGGCATCGGTGTGGCCGGAACCGCCGACTGTGAGACCGCGTTGCGCGACATCAATGGTGTTAAATATGGGTTCTGCGCCTTCGGCCATGAAGACTACTCACTCAAGACCCAGGACACAACCACCGTGCGTCGCATCGTCACCAGTCTCAGGAAGCAGTGCGACATCCTGATTGTGTGCTTCCACGGCGGCTCTGAGGGCACTGGCGCGCGACACGTGCCTCACGGAAAGGAATATTTCCATGGTATGGACCGAGGCGACGTGCGACAGTTCACACACTTGTGCATCGACTGCGGCGCCGACATCGTCTATGGTAACGGTCCTCATGTGCCTCGTGCCATGGAATTATATAACGGGCATCTCATCGCCTACAGCCTAGGCAACTTTGCCACCATAGGCATGGGAATCACGGCACAGGTGGGTTATGCTCCACTGCTTGTGGCGAGGCTTGACGGCAACGGGCGCTTTGTGGGAGGCAAGATTCACTCGTTTATCCAGCCTGGCCGTGTGGGACCACGTCTTGACAGCCAAAACCGCGCAGCCCACGACATTTGGGCCCTTACCCAAGAAGACATAAAGGACAACAAACTATTAATAGCCCCCGACGGCACAATAACGCTTAAATGAAAAAACTCATCACTATCGTCATCGCTCTTGTGGCAGTTATCAATGCCGCGGCCTATGACAAAATGGGACAACTCTTTGCCGAGGAAAACGGCGATCTTTTCAGCTCACTGACACTGGCAGCGAAATATCAACTGCTAAACGAATATGAGCGAGCCGACACCACCGAGGTTCTAAACAACCTGCGCACCGGCGAAACGCGCATCTTGCATCTTTCGCCCAATCACATGCTCATCAAGACCTCGGCAGGCAAAACCGTGGAGATGAAATTGCTCGCCAAGTCGAAAAAAGACACCATCATTGCCGTCATTGAGACGGTTGCAACACCTGTCAAGGACAGTCGCGTTTCTTTTTTCAGCACCGGCTGGAAACGGCTCGACAGCAGCAAGTTTTTCACACCGCCCACAGCAGCCGACTTCATCTTGCCTCGTGCCCCCAAGCAAGTGCGACAAGAACTGCTCGATTGCATCTCGTTTGCCATGATTGAGATGAAGTTTCAAGGCGAGACTCTGGTAGCTACTTGCAACCTGAGCGACTTTTTCATGGCAGGAGACTTCAAGAGTTACTCGCCGTGGGTCACTAAACAACTCGTCTATAACATTGACAAAGCAAAGATAAAAAAGCCATAAGCAGCCATGACTCAGTCAATCTCATTACTTGAATTCAACAACCGCATCAAACGATTGCTCTACAATGAGCTGGTGCAAGGATGCTGGGTAACGGCCGAAATCAGCGAGCTTCATGTGAGCCGCGGGCATTGCTATCCCGAGCTCATCCAAAAAAATGAAGCCGGAGCCACTGTGGCCAAGCTGAGCGCGGCAATTTGGGCCAGCACATTTGCGCGTCTTGACGCAAAGTTCGCAGCTGTTACCGGCAAGCATCTTGCAGCAGGCATGAAGGTGATGGTGCTGGTCAATGCCAACTTCCACGAGCAATATGGCCTTAAAGCGGTTATCAATGACATCAACCCGGAGTTTACACTCGGCGATATGGCACGCATCAGGCAGGAAATTATTTCACGGCTCACTGCCGAGGGCATTATCGACATGAACCGCGAGCTACCGTGGGCACTGATGCCACAACGCATTGCAATTATATCATCGAGCACAGCAGCCGGCTATGGCGATTTCATGAAGCAACTGCACAACAATCCCTACCATCTCAAGTTTTACACTTGCCTTTTTCAGGCAGCAATGCAAGGAGAGAACACGGTGACATCGGTAATCGAGGCTCTCAACCGCATCGCTGTGGCCGAGGACTGTTTCGACTGCGTTGTGCTCATTCGCGGCGGTGGTTCAACGAGCGACTTGAACTGGTTTGACAACTACGACTTGGGCGCCAACATAGCACAATTCCCACTACCTGTAATTACCGGCATTGGGCACGACCGCGATGTCACTATTCCCGACATGGTGTCGAAACTGCACGTCAAGACACCTACTGCGGCTGCCGAGTTCTTGATACAATGCGGACTGGCACAGCTCAACCGCATCAATGCCCTCGCAACTGTAGTCGTCGACTCGGCTCGCGAGGCTGTTGCACACTCACGAGAACAGCTATCCTACTACGGCAACTACATCCCCATGACTGCCACCAAAATTGTTGAAACGAGCAGCCTTCGGCTCTCCCACTTCGCGCAAGCCATTCCTCTTGTGTTAAAGTCAAGGATTGCCACTGAGCACAACAGCCTTGACAACCACATGCAGGTGATGAAAAACGGCATAGCAAGAGCTATGGAACGGGAGAAAATGCGACTGAACGCACTCGCCGACAAGGTGCAACTGCTCTCGCCACAAAATATTCTCAACCGCGGTTACTCCCTCACCACCCTCAATGGCCACGCAGTCACTCAAGCCGCCCAACTCAAGAGCGGCGACACACTAGTGACCACCCTGAAGGATGGCACTGTTACCAGCACTGTAAATTAACACATTAAAAACTATGGATAATAACCAAGACAACAACTTGACCTACACTCAAGCCATTACCGAGCTTGAGGAGATAGTGAAAAAGATGCAAAGCCCTGAGTGCAGCATCGACAACCTGAGCCAGTACACAGCTCGATCGCTCCAACTGCTCAAGGTGTGCAAAGCCAAGCTCACCCAAACCGACGAGGAACTGCGCAAAGTTCTCGCCGAGATGAGTGACGACAAGCAGCAAACCAGTGTTTAACCCTTCTAATCTAGCTTATTATTATGGAAAGAGAAGATGATGTGGTGGTTTTTGCCATGTATGACAGTCCAGTGGATGCCAATATTGTGAAAGGTGTTCTTGAGAGTAATGGCGTGATAGCGGGCGTGATGGGCGACTCCACAGCCAATGCCCTGATGCAAGGCTTCTCGCAAGGAGCCATACGTGTGGTAGTGTTACGCCGCGACTTAGAAAAAGCCCGGCAAATTATGGATTCCACTTGGATTGAACAATCCTGAGATGCCCCTTCCTAGCGCCTAATTCCACGCTCCTTGAGAGCCTGATGATACTTGGCGGCAAAGGCTTCGTGCTCGGCATAGGTGCGGGCAAAGTTGTGATAGCCCGAGAAATCTTCCTTGGCACACATGTAGATGTAGTCGTGCTGCGGAGCGTCGAGCACGGCGTCGATCGACGCCTTCTCAGGCAGGCAGATGGGACCTGGAGGCAACCCTTCGACATAATAGGTGTTCCATGGCGATGGCGTGCTGGTGTCGGCAAATGTGATGCGGCGCAAGGCAAAGTTACCTAAGGCAAACTTCACGGTCGGGTCGGCCTGAAGCTTTATGTGCTGCGCAAGGCGATTCAAGTATAGACGCGCCACCTTTCCCTTCTCGTCGGCCTTAGAGGTCTCTCCCTCCACAATTGAAGCCAACGTCACCACCTCAACAGGTTCTAGGCCTAATTTCCGGGCTTTTTCTTTGCGTTCGTCATCCCAATATCGGTCGCTATATTTCGCCATGTGCTCAATGAGCTTGGCCGGCTCCACATCCCACAGGAACTGATAGGTATCGGGCAGGAAAATGCTGGTCACGTTGTCTGGATTCAGCCCATATGCCGAGCACAGGTCCTTGTCGTTGAGTGCGGCAAGCATTTCTTCCTTGCTCATCATCAGCTTCTTGGCTATGCGCTTGGCAAGGTCATCCTTGGTGCGCAGGTTGTTGAGCGTGAGTTTCACCTCATCGGCGGCTCCACGGCGCAGGTGGGTCGCAACGCTCAAGGCGCTCTCACCTTCATCAATGTTGAACGCTCCTTGACGTGTGCTCAAGTCGCCGCCTGTGAGTTCCACCAGGCGCATCACCTTGGATGCAAACTGTGGCGATGTGCAACTGGCCAGCGAGTCTCTCACAACCTCGTTGCTGGTGCCGCGACGCAGGTAGAGTGTAGTTTCCTTGTCGCTACTTGCCGTGAGATAAGGCGATGCCACAATAGCGCCCACCGCCACCAGCACAATCAATGCCACGGCACTCACCTTCACCCACTTGGGCAACCTGTCCAGCCACGACTGTTTTCGAGCCGGTCTCTTTCTTGAAGTTTTTGCCATATTTTTTTGCTGTTCTTCTTGTCGGTTTTGAATAGGTCTTTTTAACTTTTCGCAGTGCAAAGGTAATCAACACAATTCAAATAAGCAAACCACTCATCACAAATAAGTTTTTATTGTAACACATTTGCATATTAACGTAATTATAACTATTTTTGCACTTTGTCAAGCAAAAAGAGATAATGATTAAATAAAACATAACGGTATGTCACAAAACACCGATCGCAAGCGCATCTTGCTATGCCTGGCTCACATGAGCGGCGAGGAAATGAAGTATATTCAAGAAGCATTCGACACTAACTGGGTTGTACCTTTGGGACCTAACGTAAACGCGTTTGAGAACGACCTGGAAAACTTTGTCAACACTACCACAGGCGGCAACACGCTCAACAAGAAGGTAATTGCCTTGAGCGCAGGCACAGCAGCCGTGCATCTGGGTCTTGTGGCACTGGGCGTGAAAGCCGGCGACGAGGTGATTTGCCAGTCATTCACATTTGCGGCCAGCGCCAATCCTGTTGTATACCAAGGCGCCACTCCGGTCTTTGTCGACAGTGAGCCCGGAACATGGAACATGGACCCCAACCTGCTCGAAGACGCCATCAAGGACCGCATTGCCAAGACAGGAAAGAAGCCCAAGGCTATTATTCCCGTTTACCTCTACGGCATGCCGGCCTACATCGATGAGATAATGGAAATCGCTCAACGCTACGATATTCCGGTGCTGGAAGATGCCGCCGAGGGTTTTGGCTCCAACTATCGAGGGCAAACATGCGGAACCTTTGGCAGCTACGGAGTGATGTCGTTCAACGGCAACAAAATGATTACCACCAGCGGCGGCGGAGCGCTCATCTGCCCCAACGATGAGGCCAAGAAACGAATACTCTTTTTCGCAACTCAGGCGCGCGAGCCGTTCCCCTACTACCAGCATGAGCACATTGGCTACAACTACCGCATGAGCAACATCTGTGCCGGCATTGGACGTGGACAAATGACCATCGCTGCCGACCACATCGCTCACCATCATCATGTTGCCGGCTTCTATGCCGACGCATTCAAGGACATCGAAGGCATCGACTTACACGTCGCCCCCAAGGACTACATGGATCCCAACTACTGGCTGTGCACCGTCACCGTCGACCCCAAGGCGTTTGGCATCGACTACGAGCAGTTGCGCCAGATTCTTGATGCCGCGGCCATCGAGTCGCGCCCGCTGTGGAAGCCCATGCACATGCAGCCCATCTATAAGAATGCGCCTGCCTATGTCAACGGTGTGAGTGAGGCTTTGTTCAAAATTGGCCTGTGCTTGCCTAGTGGTCCTTGCGTGACCGACGATGACCTCAACTACATTGTCGACACCATTGCAAATGCAAGGAAATAAAAGATAAACAAACGCTTGACACATGAAACGACTTTTTATTGCCACAATCGCTATTGTCGCATGCTTTGCTGCGGCACATGCCACCGAGCTATTAAGGTTTACCCCAACCAATTACCAAGACTGGGTCTACAACAACCCAAGCTACCCCATCGATGGCGACAACATCACCCACAACCACATCAATCTTTTTCGCGATGGGGAAACCGATTATGTCTTATTGTCACCACAATTCAGTTGCCAGGGAATAGACACACTCACGGTCGACCTTGTGGGTATTACTTATTTCTACTACACCTCGGAATTCTCACCCCTCAAGAGCTCTCCCACCGTCGAGCTGCTTGATGAACAGGGTAACGTGCTGATGAGCGTTTATCACAAGGTGAGCACCGCCGAGCTTGACCGAAGTTTTTACTCCGAGTTTGACATTAAAGATTTATCTCAACGGGAGAACTTAACTCTCAGGTTCGCATGCTGGAAAGCCAACACCTACAGCGCCCTGTCGGTGCGACGCATCATCGTTAACGGCAAGGAAGCCTCATCAACTGTTGCCGGTGATGTTAATGGCGACGGCGTGTGCAACAGTTCGGATGTCACAGCACTTTATCA